>DATJAK010000222.1:0-3119 GCA_035516375.1 Bryobacteraceae bacterium | reverse complement strand
AACTCGCAGGCCGGCGCCGCCCAGGAGAAAGTGGACCGGGCATTGTCCATCCTGGACCGGCGCACCGGAGACGCCCTGGCGCGCGTGGACGCCGCGATCGCGGTCACAAACACTGCTGTTGGTGCAGCAAATGCGCAATTTTCGAGCGCCAACGGCACGCTGGCCGGAATCCGTGAAGATTTGAAACCGCCGCTTCAGGAAACTCAAACCACAGTGAAGGACCTGCGCGATTCCTGGGACGACCTGTATTGGGACGTAAAGGCCTCCGTGGAATCTGCGACGGTCGCCGCGCGCGGGGTTGCGGAGGCGTCGGAAGCGGCGGGTAAGGCAGCGCCGAAGCTGGCGGATGTAGCAGTCAGAAACGGCGACAACATCGCGGGAATCACCGCTGATGTCCATACCGCGACCAGCGCCTTCGTGAAGCCGAAGTCTACCTGGCAGAAGATCAAGTCTGCGCTGTGGCTCGTCGCGTACGGTGCGGCGCATGCCATTTAGCGAAAGGAGCACCGCCTATCTACGCCCGGCGAATCGCTCGCTTACGCGAGCGCCGTATTTAACGTGCTCAACGGCAACGACCTTCCCGGCGTCATGCCATACGTCGCCCTGTTTTCAGTGGCGATTCGACGACGACGGATCGGCGGGGACTGAACTCACCGGGAGCGGGTACTCGCGCCAGGCTATCACGTTCGGTGCCCCACGTCCGGGAACCGGCAACGCGGAACAGATCGCCAACGGCAACGACATCCAGTTCTGCCCCGCTGCCGCGTACGCACAGACCTACGGAAATGTTGTCCGGCACAAAGGGCGACTCCACAACTTGCCGCGGAGCAGTACGCAATACGAGCTTGGCTAGCCCAGTCGAGTCCAGTTAACCTTTACACTCCGCAAAGAGAGCTCGGGAACCGCGAAGAGTAGCTTTGCGGCATGCTGATTACCGGGATCACCTGCCCGCAAACTCAAAGATCAAAAAGTTCTGTCGCGGCAGAAAGCCGTACTGCTCCGCCAGCTTGTACCCTGCTTTGGACATTTCCGCCTTGATCTTTTCCGGAGGAAAACGAAACTCCTTTGGAGGCCCCTCTGGCGAGCCGGGCTTGAAGTCGATGATCACCACTCGGCCCCCGGGCCTGAGCGACGCCGCCAGCCGGCGGAAATAGACTTCGCGTTCACCGATATGGTGATAGGTATCAACAATCAGGACCACGTTCACAAGTTCCGGAAGATTCGGAGTGTCTGCAGCCGCCTGTACAGCAACGACGTTGGTAGTATTTTCCTTGGCCGCGCGTTGCTGCAGGTATGTCACCATGGAAGGTTCGATGTCCGACCCGTAGACCTTCGGCTTCGTTGGGGATTTGGCGAGTCGAATCGCAAAATATCCGGTGCCGGATCCGATGTCCGCGACGATCTGTCCTTGTTTCAAACGCAGCGCCGCGATTACTCGATCCGGCATCTGCCAAGCGTCCCGCGCCGGATCGTCAAAGCTTTTCGCTGAGATCTCCGGGTGGTTGAACCGGTGCTCCATGTGGTCCGGGGCGGCTTTGTCCTGTGCTGGAGATTGGGCAAGGATAGGAAACCCCGCAAACACGATCGCCATGAGCACGCACAGACTCGAGCGCATCGAACACTCCTCCATCGACCACCATATCACTCGCGGTATCCTCAAGGACGGTGAGGTGCGCTCGCCCACGGGCCAATTGCTCGACTGGGCCCAGATGCGTGCGCGGCAGTGGCACCCAAAAAGAGCACCAATTCTCGCAATACAGGCAGTATAAGATCCGTTTCTCTCCAGCGACCCTGATTCGTGGTATTCTCCATTCGTAATTCCCTTTCGGAATCAAAAGAAGGGAGCTAAACCCATGGACAGACGTGAGATGTTACGGACTCTGGGCGTTGTTGGCGCCGCCGCTGCTCCGGCCGTGATGGTTGCACAACAGGCAGCTCATGTGCATGGAACGGCGGACCACCAGGCGCTGATCGCGGCCTCGAGCAACTGCGTGGTGAAGGGCGAAGCGTGCATGGCCCATTGCCAGCAGATGCTTGCCGCCGGCGATAAGTCCATGTTGCCGGATTGCCCGAGACTCGGTATCGAAATGGTGACGATCTGCGGCGCGTTGCGCACCCTTGCGGCGCAGGATGCCCCTTCCCTGCCGAAGCTTGCAGCGGTTGCGATGGATGCTTGCGGCCGCTGCGAAGCTCACTGCCGCAAGTCCGCCAAGACCATGGCCCACTGTAAAGAATGCGCCGATGCCTGTGCGGCGTGCGTGGCTGAGTGTCGCAAGATAGCAACGGCTTGAGGTCTCCTGGCCGGCCTCGGCGTCGTCGCTTGCTGCGCGAGGCTGGGCTCTGCTGGGCGGTGCGACACAGTGTCGAATTCCGCCCGGACGATTATTCACGGGGTGGAATCTTGTTTAGTTTACGCTGCAAGGAACGCCGGTGCATTCCGAGTAACTTGGCAGTCTGAGAGATATTCCCGCCGCAATCGGCTAGGACGCGCTGGATATGCTCCCACTCCACGCGGGCGAGGCTCGGCACTGGCGCCAGCGGCGCGCTGCCCGAGGCGTTGTGCAGGCCATTGTAGACCGAGACGATCTGGTCCACGTCCACTGGCTTGGTAAGGTAATAGTTGGCGCCGCATTTGACCGCTTCAAGCGCGGTGGCAATGCTGCCGTAGCCGGTCAGCATGAGGATGAAAAGTGTCGCATCCAGGCCACGCAGCAAGCGTACGATATCCAGACCCGATTCGCGGGGCATCCGTAGGTCGACCACGGCTAGGTCCGGGCTGAACTCGCGCGCTGCAGCCAACGCGTGGTGGGCGTCGGCCGCTTCATAAGCCTCCCAACCGCGGAGACGGAAGGCCCGGCACATGCTGTGGCGAAAAACCTCGTCATCGTCAACGATCAGAGCTGCCTGCCTTTCTTTAGTCTCCATCTGTAATCAATGGCATCTCCAGCAGTGCCCGGGTCCCTTTCCCTGGCTCCGATTCAAAGGTCAGCCGCCCCCCGAGGCGCTCGGCGAAGACACGCACCAGATACGTTCCCAATCCCATGCCGCAGCCTGGCGCCTTCGTCGTAAAGAACGGTTCCGCAATCCGGCTCAGTGTCTCCGAACTCATCCCGCATCCG
>DATJAK010000221.1:0-19714 GCA_035516375.1 Bryobacteraceae bacterium | reverse complement strand
GTAAGCCCCATCTTGCCGGGCACAATCTTGTGGCATAGCGTACAGCCGAATTCATCGAAGCGTTGTGCCTTTGTCTTCTCATCGGCGGACCGCTGACTCGCCGGAACCTGCGCGATCACGTTCATCGCCGTCAGCATGCGGATGCAGCCTTCGAAGCCGGAGGTGAGTTGCTTACCTTTCGCGGTGAACCCCAATTTGCCGCTCGCGCCCACGGTGTGGCATCGATTGCAGCCGTGCGTGTCGAAGACATACTGCGCCAGTTCCTTTTGGCTCTTATGCGCCGCAAGCATCTTGTCCAACGCAGCGCTCGTGGTTTGGGCCGAGGGCTGCGGTTGCTGAGCAAGCAGGCAGATGCCTGCGATCATTGCCGCTGTTGCCCAGACGGTGACACGGATCATGTATGAGATTCTACCGGAGCAGGTCGGGGACCAGGAACGAGAACAGCCCGTTGCGGACGCTGTCGGTGACGTAAATCTCGCCGTCCCTGGGATTGAGCGCAAGTCCGGTCGGGTGTACCAGCTGGCTGAACGGGCCGCCGATTCTGGCCCGGGGCGGTACGTCTCCGCGGTCGGTAACGTTCCACACGCCGATGAAGCCCAGTTCCGGATTGAGCCATGGGTCATCCGGCACCTTGCCGCGGCCGTTGGCGTACTCCGGCTTGAGCGTGACCTCGCTGTACAGATTCACATGGAGATGGTTTGACGCCGCCAGGAAAATCTTGTCGTTGTGAAGCGCGAGTTCCCAAGGCTCGTTGCGGATGCCGGTGTGCTCGCCTTTGATCTCACCGATGGGCGCAACGTCGCCGGTGGCCGTGCGGTTGAAGAATAGGAGTTCTTCGGAATTGGCCACCACCAGCACATTGGTCTTGCGATCGACGCCCAAACCGACGGTATGCCCGAGGCGCGTTTTGGGACCTTTGATATAGCGGGTCGGCGTGACGTTGCCGTTGGCGTCCATCGGAAATACCGCGATCGCCCGTGCGCTCAGACTGGACACCAGGATTTCACGATGCTCGAGATCAAGACTCACGGCGTGGGGATTCACAAGGCCGGTGCAAGGGCCTTGAATCACGCGCACCGGGGGTTCGGACCCGGCGGCCCCGCCGCGGAACACCAGTACGGCGTCTGCCAAAGCGTTCGATAGGTAGATCTCATCGCGCACCGGATCGTACGCGATGCCGTGCACCGTTCGCGCTAACTTCGTATCGGCTCCGGTGATCACGCGCGTGGGATCGATCGTTCCGTTCGCCACCCGGGCGAATGCCGCAATGCGCGGCTGGGATACTCAATTCGGAACGAGAATCTGATCGCGCTTGGAATCGTACGCAACCGTCTGGGGATTACCGAACCCTGGACTGGGCGTCCCCGCAGGAGCGCTTCGAATGACACGCTTGGGAGCTGCGTTGCCGGTAGCCCAGCGGTCGAACACCATCGCAGTGTGATCGAGGAAATTCGAGACCCAGAGCTCGTTGTGAATGGCATCAATCGCCACTCCCATGGGCCGGTTGATGCCGGTCTTGGCGCCGGCGAGCACGCGGATGGGCGCGATGTTGCCGTTGGCAGCACGCGCAAATATCAGGACCGAGCTGTCCCCATTATTCGCCACGGCGACTTCGCCGTTGACCTGGTCCTCCGCCAAGCCCATCGGGAAATCGAGACGGGTTTTGTCGCCCTGGATCGCGCGCAGCGGCCTGGTATCGCCCTTCGCGTCGCCGGAATAGAAGGTGATCGATGGCGGCAACACCGCGCCGGTTTCCGGATCCGCGGTTCCAGTAGGGACGCACCCGGCGCCTTCATCCTTCACCAGCCCGCGATAGTTCCCATGGTTCGCAACGCCGATTTCGTTGTTGCGGTCATCCCAAAAGATGCCGTGCGGATCGGCCAGCCCCGCGTTCGGGCCGCGAATCACACGCACGGGCGCTTCCACATTGCGGGCATCGCGCTTGTAAATGACGACGGCGTTCTGCAGCTCGACGGTAAGCGCAATCTGATCGTGCGTCCGGCTCAGCGCCACGCCCCAGGCCTGGTGCGGCACGGAAAGAATCCGCTTCGGCGCGTGGTTGCCCTCGGCGCTGTAAGGCAGCACCACCATGGTGTCTTCGATATCGTTATTGACCGCGAAGATCTCTTTTTGCTGCGGATCGAGCAGGATTCCGGCAACGAAGCCCACGTCCGTCAGCGGGCCGAAAACCTGACGCTGCGGGACACTGATTTCGCCGGCTCTGGAATCGCTGCGGCGCGCGTACGTGAGAAGGCTTTTGCGATTCACGTCCGACATCGCCGCAAAGTTGTTCTCGGGGTCGATGGCAATTCCATTGAACACCGGGTAGGGGTCGTAGACCTGACGGAGCGGGATGAGATCGCCACCAGCCGGCGCGGGATCGCGGTCTTGGGAGTAGAGAATCAGCAGCGCGGCAGTCGAGGCAATGCCGCAGAGGATCATCACTCGAGTTATGGTGACTCGCGGCATCCGTGTTATTCACCAAGGATAAATCATTAGAGCCTCCTAAGATGTCTCGATGACCCCGGCCCTCGCGCGCGACGAATCAGCCGACCACCGCAAAATCTTCTTCTACTTCGGCGCGCTGACGATGCTGCCGGTGATCCCCTTCATTCCGAAACACGTCGTCGCAACTGCCGACGGGCAAAGGAATCCTGCACTCGAGGCCGAACTGTTCGCGGAGATCGGCGGCGAAAATCCGGCCACTGCTTGAAGCAGCTCCCGTGGCCGAAATCCACCAGCGCGGTGGTGCGGAGCCAGCTCTCTCGCGCAGATTCGACAGATTTTCAATCAGATGCGGGATGGCAAACCGGTTGCAATATAGGAGTGCGTCTGGAGGAACAGAGGAAATGAAATCGAAACTTCTCATCCTGGCTCTACTGGCGGTGGGCTCGCTTTCGGCCGCGGTCCGATTTGGATTTGGTGTCGGCATTGGCGTGCCTGCATATGCGCCGCCTCCGCCGGCAGTGGCGTATGCCGCGCCTCCGGCTCCTGGACCGGGCTACAGCTGGGTTGCCGGCTATTGGTATCCCTACGGCGGGCGCTATTTGTGGCACGCCGGTTATTGGGCCGTTCCCCCGTACGCAGGCGCTCACTGGGTGGGCCCGCGCTTCTACGGCGGCAGATGGTACGGCGGATATTGGGGACACGGTTATGTCCGTGGGTGGCATCGGTAAGCTCCTCCTCGGCCACTGACTCACTCGCGGACACGAGCTCCGGTCGGCCATGCGCTATGTGCCGGTCGGAGCTCCGGGGGCGGAGGCGGCGGACCTCCGCCTTTTGATTTCTCCGGTGGTTTTCTGCTTCTGGTCGGGTGCGTTGGCAGACGGCACAAGGCGACCGTCTGCCCTACGAATGCGGCTATTGTTTCTCTTCTTCTTCCGGTTCTTGACCCGATTGCTGCGCCTTGAGCCGTTCTTCGCGGCGCTTGGCGCGCTCGGCGGCGCGTTTCACCAGCTCGGAACCAACCAGCTCAATCAACGCCTGCTCGGCGCCGTCGCCTTGCCGGGGCGCGAGCCGCGTAATCCGCGTGTAGCCTCCGTTGCGTTGGCCGAAACGCGTGCCCAACGTATCGAACAGCTTCTTGACTGACGCGGGCGTTCGTAGAATGGCCGCAGCCTGGCGGCGCGAGTGGAGCGTATCTGTCTTCGCGAGCGTGATCACCTTTTCGACTAACGGCCGCACGGCTTTGGCCTTCGTGATGGTCGTTATCACGCGCTCGTTCTCAATCACGCTCGTGATGAGGTTGCGCAGGAGCGCATTGCGGCTATCTACCGGCCGCTTCAGTTTAAATCCACCGACTCGATGTCTCATGCGCTATTCCTGCATCATGTCTGGTTCTTCCGGACCGTAATCGGTCGGCATACCAGCGGGTTGAGCGGGAGGCGCGACCAGCCGCCCGTGCGCATCGATCCGCATGCCGAGCGAGAGGCCCATGTTCGCCAGAATCTCTTTGATCTCGTTCAGTGACTTGCGGCCGAAATTCTTGGTGCGAAGCATCTCGGCTTCGGTCTTCTGAACCAGCTCGCCGATGGTCTGAATATTGGCGTTCTTGAGGCAGTTGTACGAGCGAACGCTCAACTCGAGCTCTTCCACGGAGCGGTTGAGCACTTCATTCATCTTGTCGAGGCCGCGCTCCGAAACCTCTTCGGACTGCTCCGGCACTTCCTCGAAGTTGATGAAAATGGACATGTGGTCCTTGAGGAGTTTGGCGGCGTAGCCGATGGAATCCTGCGGGGACACGGCGCCGTTGGTCCAGACTTCCAGAGTCAACTTGTCATAGTCGGTCATCTGGCCGAGACGCGCGGCTTCTACCGCAAAATTCACTTTGCGTACGGGCGAGTGAACCGAGTCAATGGGGATATAACCGAGCGCGAGGTCTTCGTCGAAATTCTTGTCGGCGCTGACATAGCCGCGGCCGGTCTTGAGCCGCATCTCGACGTTCAGTTTGCCGCCTTCGCTGACGGTTGCGATGTGAACATCGCGGTCCAGCACTTCCACGTCGGCGTCGGTTTCAATCTGGCCGCTGCGGACATCGCCTGGCTGCTCCACGGTGAGGCGAACCGTCTTGACTCCCTCGCCCATGATCTTGAACGGAATCTGTTTCAGGTTCAGGATGATGTCGGTCGCATCTTCTACTACGCCCGGAATGGGGCTGAATTCGTGCTCGACACCCTGGATACGCACCGCCGTAATGGCCGCGCCTTCAATCGAGCTCAACAGCACGCGCCGCAGGCCATTCCCGATGGTGGTGCCGAACCCGCGCTGAAAGGGTTGTGCCGTAAACATGCCATACCGGTCCGTCAGAGTCTCGGTATTGGCGACCAAGCGTTTCGGTTTCTGGAAGCCTTTAAACATAGATCCTCAATTCGGCGGATCAATTCCGCCCCACACGAATTCCTATTTAGAATACAACTCAACGATGAGCTGCTCGTTGAGCTGGATCTGTATCAGCTCGTCGCGCTTCGGCAAGCTTTGAATGCGGCCTTTCAAGCCCTCGCGGTCGACATCGATCCAATTAGGCGCCGGGGCGTGAGCCGTTGCGTCGCGAGCGGCCAGAATGGTCTGGTTGTTCCTGCTCTTTTCGCGAACTGCCACCAGGTCTCCCACTTTGACCTGGGCGGAGGGAATGTTGCACTTGCGTCCGTTGATTTCGATGTGGCCGTGGCGGACGATCTGGCGGGATTGTGCGCGGCTGGTGCCGAAGCCCATGCGATAAATCACGCTATCCAGCCGCCGCTCGAGGCCCGACATCAAGTTGTCACCGGTGATGCCCTTGGCGAGCGCCGCCTTTTCGAAGGCGTTCCGGAATTGCCGTTCGAGCACGCCATAGACGCGGCGCGCCTTCTGCTTTTCTCGAAGCTGGAGGCCGTAGCCGACTAGCTTCGCTTTGCGGTCTTTGCCATGCTGCCCAGGGACGAAGTTGCGCTTCTCGATGGCGCATTTTTCGCTGTGGCAGCGCTCCCCTTTGAGATAGAGTTTCATGCCCTCGCGCCGGCATTGCCGGCAAACCGGGCCGATGTATCGTGCCAATTTCTACTCCTTACCTTTTCTCTTTCAGGTGCGGTTTACAGCCTTTGGCCGGCCTTCGTCCCGCTTGCTGCAACCCACCGCTCCCTTACGGTCGCGGCTCAATAACACACATTCGAAACCGTTTACCGAGCCGCGACCGTAAAGGGAGCGGTGCTTCCTCCTACACTCTCCGCTTCTTCGGCGGTCGGCACCCATTGTGCGGCATCGGCGTCACGTCTTTAATAGCTCGTACCTCAATGCCGGCCGTGGACAGGGCGCGCACCGCCGATTCCCTGCCCGAACCCGGACCGCTTACCCGCACTTCCACTGTTCGCAGGCCGCTTTCCACGGCCTTGTTAGCGGCCGTCATGGAAGCCTGCTGCGCGGCGAAGGGAGTGCCTTTGCGCGAACCGCGGAAGCCGAGCGAACCCGCACTCGACCAGGCCACGGTGTTGCCTTCCTGATCGGCGATGGTCACGATGGTGTTGTTGAACGTGGCCTGTATGTGCACGATGCCCGTGTGCACAATGCGCTTTTCCTTCTTCTTGAAGCTTTTTTTCTTGCCGGTTTTCGCTGGTGCTTTCGCCATATTATGTCTTCGCCGACGCCTTCTTCTTGTTGGCTACCGTACCGCGGCGCGGCCCTTTGCGCGTGCGCGCATTGGTGTGCGTGCGCTGACCACGCACGGGCAGACTGCGGCGGTGCCGCAACCCGCGGTAAGAACCCATCTCGATGTGCCGCTTGATGTTCATCGAGATCTCTTTGCGCAGGTCGCCTTCTACGGCGCCCTCGTCTTCCAGAATCTGACGGACGCGGTTGACCTCGTCTTCCGTCATATCCCGCACCTTCTTGTCGAAATCGATACCCGCCCGATGAAGGAGCGAGCGGGAGCGGGTACGGCCAATGCCGTAAATGTACGTCAGCCCGATCTCGGCCCTCTTGGCAGGCGGTAGATCTACACCGGCAATACGCGCCATAGTTGTTCCTCGTTATCCCTGTCTCTGCTTGTGTTTCGGGTTTACGCAGATGACCCGCACCACGCCCTCGCGATGGATCACCTTGCACTTGTCGCAAATCTTCTTGACGGACGCTCGTACCTTCATCTCAATTCCCCAATTTCCGCATGATCCGTCCACGCGACGGATCGCCGGGCGCTAACTCGATTTCCACGCGGTCGCCCGGGACCAGCCGGACAAAATTCCGTTCCGCGGAGCCCACCAGGTGCGCCAAAACCTGCTTCTGGTTCTCGAGCACCACTTTATAAATCGCGCTGGGCCGTTCTTCCAGCACCGTGGCTTCAATCATCATGGCCGAGTCAACACCCAGGGGCCATTCCCGGTCACCGCCACGCAATGCTCGAAGTGCGCCGAGTTGGATCCATCCTTGGTTACCGCGGTCCACTTATCTTTCAGAACCACGGCCTCCGGGCCGCCCGCGTTCACCATCGGCTCGACAGCCAGCACCATGCCTTCCTTGAGCCGCGGGTTCTCATTCTTGCGGTCGATATAATTCGGGACTTGAGGCTCTTCGTGGAGCTGCGTTCCGATCCCATGTCCCACGTACTCGCGCACAATCGAAAATCCGCTTGACTTCACATGCTGCTCAACCGCGCCGCAAACATCGAACAGGCGATTCCCCGAACGTATCCGATCGATGGCCAGCTCCAAAGAATCCTGCGTCACTTGCAGCAGCTTCTTGGTTTGCTCGCTGATCTCACCGACCGGAACCGTGATCGCGGAATCGCCGTAATACCCATCCAACTTGACGCCCGTATCGATGGAAACGATATCGCCGTTCTGCAGCAGCCGCTTCGAATTGGGCATGCCGTGGACAATCTCGCTATTCACCGACGTGCACAGCACGAACTTATACGCCTCGCCGGCCGCCGGCACATAATAGCCCTTGAACGCCGGCTTAGCCCCTGCATCCTCCATCATTTTGGCGGCCGCTACTTCGAGCTGCATGGTGCTGAGCCCCTCCGCCACCATGCCCTTCAACTTCTGCAGAATCTCCCACACCAGCAGGCCGCTGCGCCGCATTTTTTCCAGTTCAGCGGCGGTCTTGCGTACGATCATGCGTCTCCAGCGCCTGGCGAATCATGTGAAAGATCTTCTCGGGAGGCGCATCGTCCGCCTCCACAGCAGCTACCCGCCGGCCGGCTGCACGGAAAAAATCCAGCACGGGCCGGGTCTGATGCTCATACTGTTCCAGGCGCTCGCGAATCACTGCTTCCCGATCATCATCCCGAATCATCAACGCCTGGCCTTCCAGATCGCACAGCTCATCCACTTTCGGCGGTTGAGAGACGACATTGTACAAAGTGCCGCAGACAGGGCACTGCCTGCGGCCGGCCAAACGAGTGATAATTATATTGTAATCAACCACGAGGTGAATCACCACCTCCTGGATTCCCCGCCCGTCGAACCACCGGCAGAGATGCTCCGCCTGCGACCGGGTACGCGGGTACCCGTCCAGAATAAAGCCCTTGGCGGCATCCGGCTCGCTGAGCCGTTCTTCCACGATGGAATTCACCACTTCGTCGGGAACCAGACGGCCCGACTTCATGGTGGCGGCTACGTCCGAACCGTTCCCGGTGCGGATGCGTTGCCGCAAGACTTCCCCCGTTGACACGTGAGGAATTCCGAGGCACTGTTGCAGCATCTTCGCTTGCGTGCCTTTGCCCGAACCTGGGGCGCCGAATATGACGATTGCGTTCACGAGAGAGAAAAGTCAATGGCCTCAAGCGACCAGGAGACTCAGAATGTGCTCCTTCTGCCGCGGATTCTCCCGGACCTGGGGGTGAATCCGTCGTAATGTCGCATGATCAATTGCGCCTCGATCTGATTGATCGTATCCATGGCCACGCCCACCACGATCAACAGCGAGGTCCCGCCGAAATAGAACTGCACGTTGAGTCCTTCGAGTAAGAAACGCGGCGCTACCCGATCGACCCAGTTCCCGATCAACCACAGATGGTTGAGCTTGATCCCGGAAATCATGATGTCTGGAATCAGGCACAGAATGGAGAGATAGATGCCGCCCACCACCGTGATCTTGGTCAAAATGGCGTTCATGTAATCGGCCGTGTTGCGGCCCGGCCGTATACCTGGAATGAACCCGCCGTACTTGCGCATGTTGTCGGCGGCTTCGTTGGGGTTGAAGATGATCGAAACGTAAAAGAAGCAGAAGAAGATGATTCCAGCCACGAACAGCACGTAATAGAGCGGCTCGCCATGCTGGATGCTGCGCAGCGTGTTCGAAAGCCAGGCAATGTTCTTGACTGGTCCGAGTTGGGCAAGAGTTGCGGGGAAGGCCAGGATCGAAGAGGCGAAGATCACCGGAATCACGCCGCCGGCATTTACTTTGAGCGGCATGTGGGTTGACTGCCCCCCCATGACGCGCCGGCCCACCACGCGCTTGGCGTATTGCACCGGAATGCGCCGCTCGCCGCGCTCCACCAGCACGATGAACGCGACCACCGCCACCATCATGATCAGCAGAACGATTACCGTGAGCGGACCCCATTCGTGGGTTTCGAACGTGTTGCGCCAGATGTTGCCGATGGCGTTTGGCAGGCCCACCACAATTCCCGTGAAAATGATGAGCGACATCCCATTTCCCACGCCGCGCTCGCTGATCTGCTCGCCCAGCCACATGATGAACGCCGTGCCGGTGGTGAGCGAGATGATCGTCAGCAGGACAAACCCGAAGCCCGGATTGATGACCACTCCCTGCTGCATCGCCATCAAGCCCTGCGCGATGCCAAACGACTGCAGGACGGAAAGGATGATGGTCAGGTAGCGGGTCCACTGCGTGATCTTGCGGCGGCCCAGTTCGCCCTCTTTTTGCAGTTTTTCGAGAGTTGGGACGACGACGGTCAGCAACTGCAAAATGATCGACGCGGTGATGTAGGGCATGATGCCCAACGCGAAGATGGTCAAGCGCCGGATGTTGCCGCCGGCGAATAGATCGAAGAACCCGAAAATCGAGCCCGCGGCCGAATTAAAGATGTCGCTCCACCGCTCGATATTGATTCCCGGCGTGGGGATGTGGCCGCCCAGGCGATACACGGCCAGCAGCCCGAGAGTGAACAAAACCCTCTTGCGAAGATCGGGTACGCGAAAGATGTTCGCGAACGCTTCCAAGAACCTCATAGATCCCTGCGCTTCCCGGCGCTACGACGTGGCTGCGCCGATCACCTGCGCCTGTCCTCCGGCCTTCCGGATCTTGTCCAGCGCCGATTTCGAAAACTGGTGGGCCTCCACCGTGATTTTGCGAGTCAACTGTCCGGTGCCGAGGATCTTGAGGCCGTCGCCCGGCTTCTTGATGACTCCGAGCTCGAGCAGACGGTCCACACCGAAGGTGTCGCCCTCGAGCTTTTCCAACCGGTTCAGATTGACGATAGCGAACTGCTTCTTAAAAATGTTGGTAAATCCGCGTTTCGGCAGACGGCGATGCAGCGGCATCTGGCCGCCTTCAAAGCCGCGCTTCTGGGCGAACCCGGTGCCTGCGTGCTGGCCTTTGCTGCCGCGCGTTGCGGTCTTGCCGTGCCCCGAACCCATGCCGCGGCCGATGCGCTTGCGGGGCTTGGTTTGGCCGGCGGGTGGTTTTAAATCGCTGAGGTTCATATGTTCTCGTGGAGCGGTTATTCGCTCCCTTCCAATCTTGTGATGCGGCGCTCGTGAATTTCGGCGGTCCGAACCAGGTTCCGGATGTGTTTTGACAAGCCCCGGATATCCTCCGCTTGTACTTGGGAGTTCGCGAATTGTACTTGGGAGTTTTCGAACATCACCCGAATACCCTCTCCGTGAACGCGGGAACTTTCGAGCAGCAAACGAATACTTTCCGTATGGGACTCCTTGAGCAGTAGCTCAGCACTTTGGGCCAATGCTTCGTGCCGCTCCGCCAACCGATCGATACGTTCTTCAAAAGTCATGCTGCTCTAGTGGTCACCCCTACCCCACAATCGCCAACAGGTGCGGTACCTTCTTCACCATACCGCGGAACACCGGCGAGTCCGGGCGCTCCACCACCTGGTTGAGCTTGCGCAACCCGAGGCCCTTGACTACCCGCTTATGCTTTTCGGGAGTGCAGATCGGGCTGCGCACGAGTTTGATTTTGATCGTTCGCGCCATCACAGTTTCTCCACGGCCAGGCCGCGCATATCGGCTACGGCGGCACGGTCCCTGAGCGATTCGAGCGCCACGATCGTCGCCTTAACCACGTTGTGCGGATTGCGGCGGCCGATCGACTTCGTCAACACGTTGGGGATTCCGCAAGCCGAGATCACCGCACGCACCGCACCGCCCGCGATCACTCCGGTTCCTTCGGGCGCCGGCTTCAGCAGCACTTGCGAGCTGGCAAATACGCCCAGCACCCGGTGCGGAATGGTGGTTTCGAGCACGTGAACTTTGCGCAAATTCTTCTTGGCCGCCTCAATCCCTTTGCGAATCGCCGAGGGTACCTCTTTGGCCTTCCCTACTCCGTAACCCACCACTTTTGCCGAAGGATCGCCGATCACCACGAGCGCGGAAAAGCTGAGGTTCTTGCCGCCCTTGACTACTTTCGTCACGCGGTTAATGGCGACCACCTGCTCTTTCAAGTTGAGGGTCCCCGGATCGATACGTTTCACAATTGCCATCTAGTTAGAACTCCAGTCCCGCGGCCCGCGCAGCATCGGCCAGCGCCTTGACTCGGCCGTGGTACAGATAGCCGCCCCGGTCGAACACCACTGTCTTGATGCCCTTTTCTTTGGCACGCTCGGCCACCAGCTTGCCGATGGCTTTGGCCGCCGCCAGGTTGCCGCCGTTGGTCTTGGCGCCCTTGTCCACCGAAGAAGCCGAGACCAGAGTCTTGCCTTCCCCATCGTCGATGACTTGCGCGTAAATGTGCGCCACGCTGCGATACACCGCCAGGCGCGGACGCTCCGCAGTTCCGCTCAGCTTGCGGCGGATGCGCCGGTGGATCCGGTTGCGGATTTCGTTCTTCTCGATCACACGAATCATTTGCTGGTCGCTCCGGTCTTTCCGACCTTCTTGCGTAACGCTTCGCCCGTATAGCGGATGCCCTTGTTCTTGTACGGATCCGGCTTGCGCAAGGCGCGGATATTGGCTGCGGTCTGCCCCAACAACTGCCGGTCATGCCCGGTCAATACCAAATGCGTCTGCTTGTCGATCTTCAGGTCGACGCCGTCCGGGAGCAGGACCTCGATGGGGTGCGAGTAGCCCAGAGTGAAGGTCGCGATCTTGCCCTTGACATCGGCGCGATAGCCGATGCCGACGATGTCCAGCTCGCGCGTAAACCCGCCCGAAACACCTTGCACCGCGTTCGCCGCCAGGGCCCGAGTCAAGCCGTGCAACGCCGCATGCTCATCGGAGTCGCGCTTCACTTCGAGCTTTCCATCATCTTGATGAACGGTGATGCCCGGCGGCAACGGAACCGTAAGAGTGCCTTTGGGACCGGTCACTTCGAGCTGTTCGCCGACCTGCACCTTTACGCCTTTCGGCAGTGGAATCGGCTTTTTTCCAATTCTTGACATATCGACCTCATTACCAGACGCGGCACAAAATCTCGCCGCCCACGTGTTCCTTGTGGGCGTCGCGGCCGGTCATGACGCCGCGCGGGGTGGTCAGGATGTTGATTCCCATCCCGCCCAACACCCGGGGGATATCGGTTTGGCCTACGTACACGCGGCAGCCAGGACGCGACACGCGCTCGATCGCAGAAATCACCGGCGCGTTATCGGGGCTGTATTTCAGATAGATTTTGATGGTCCGCTTGGCGCCCTCTTCCGCCACTTTATAGTTGGCGATGTAGCCCTCTTCTTTGAGGATGCGCGCGATCTCCGCCTTCAGCTTGGAGGCCGGCACGTCCACCTTCGGGTGGCGCGCCTGGATGGCGTTGCGCACGCGCGTCAGCATGTCGGCAATGGGATCGGTAGTCATGTTTTCTTTTGCTCCGCCTCCTTTACCAGCTCGCCTTGACCACGCCGGGGATTTCGCCGTTGAGCGCCAGTTGCCGGAAGCACAGCCGGCAGATTCCGAATTTGCGCAGGAACGCCCGCGGCCTGCCGCACCGCCAGCAGCGGTTGCGGTGCCGGGTCGGCAGTTTCGCGATCCCCGGCTTCTTTTCCTTCTTGGCCAGAATGGACGCCCGGCGGATCTTTTCCAATTTCAGGTCTTTCGCGATCTTGGCGGTGGTGGCCATATCTTCTCTGTCCTTCCTACTGCCGGAACGGCATCCCCATCTGCCGCAACAGCGCCAGACCTTCGGCGTCGGTGCGCGCCGTGGTCGTGATGCAAATATTCATGCCCTTGGTCTTCTCAACCTTGGCGTAATCGATTTCCGGGAAAATCAATTGATCCTTGACTCCCAGCGTGTAGTTCCCGCGCCCATCGAACGACTTCGTCGACACACCGCGGAAATCGCGCACGCGGGGCAACGCCACGTTCACCAGGCGGTCAAAAAACTCGAACATGCGGTCGCCGCGCAGCGTTACCATGCAGCCGATCGCCTGCCCTTCGCGCAGCTTGAACTGCGAAATCGACTTGGTGGCCTTCGTGACTACCGGCTTTTGACCGGCGATCTGACCCAGCTCGTTGACTGCGCCATCCATCAGCTTGGCGTTTTGAGTCGCCTCGCCCAGCCCGATGTTGATCGCGATCTTCTCGATCCGCGGCACGGCCATTTGATTCGTGTAGCCGAATTCCTTGGTCAGCGCCGGCATCACTTTGTTGCGGTAATGTTCTTTCAATCGTGCCGCCATAGCTTCCTCACTTCCGATCCAGTGTCTGCCCGCATTTCCGGCAGACGCGTGTGCGCTGCGTACGCCCGCCCGCAACCGTATCCACATGGTGCCCGATACGCGTGGCTTTGTTGCAGCCCGGGCACACGATCATCACGTTAGAGATCGCAATGGGGCTTTCGCGCTCCGCAATCCCGCCCTTGATCTGCTTCGACGGATTGGGCCGCGTGTGCCGTTTCACCATGGAAACGTGCTCCACCAGAACCCGTCCTCTTTCGTGATCGACCCGGAGGACGCGTCCGGTCTTACCACGGTCGCGGCCGGAGATCACCTTGACGGTATCTTCCTTCTTGAATTGGACCCGCGCCGGCGGCGGCGCTTCTTTCTTAGCAATACCCATTTCTAAATCACCTCAGGCGCCAGAGAAACGATTTTCATGAATTTCTTATCGCGCAACTCCCTGGCCACCGGCCCAAACACGCGCGTGCCTACCGGCTCCCCCACGTCATTGATCAGGACCGCTGCATTGGAATCGAAGCGGATGTAGGTTCCGTCTTTGCGGCGGGTCTCCTTGCGCATGCGAACGATCACGCAACGCACCACCTTGCCCTTCTTGATCGCCGAATCGGGAGCCGCCTCTTTCACGCTGGCGGTGATCACGTCTCCCAGGCCCGCTCGCAGGCCGAGATCGCCACCGCGCGGCAAAATACATGCCAGCTTGCGTGCGCCGGAGTTATCGGCGACCTCCAGGATGGTTCGCATTCCAATCATAACGAGTCCTCAAAAAGAAAAATCAAAGCGCCCGGCTCAATTCCCGCACCTCACTTCACATCCACTTCCGATGGCTCCGTGCCCACCTGAGCCGCCCGGCGAATCACTTCTGCCAGACGCCACCGCTTCAGTTTGCTGAGCGGCCGCGATTCCACGATCCGCACCACATCTCCCAGCTTGGCCGTCGCATCCTCATCGTGGGCGTAGAACTTCTTGCGCTTGCCGATGATGCGCTTGTACAGCGGGTGCGGCACGCGCCGGCTCACTTCCACCACGATGGTCTTGGTCATCTTCGTCGAAACCACCTGGCCGACCTTCTCGTTCTTGAGTCCGGTCGCCGTTTGCTGTTCGGCCATTACTTCTTCTCCAGTTGCCGCTCGCGCAGCACCGTATGAATCCGCGCGCGTTCTTTCCGCATCGCCCGCGCCTTTTTCAATCCATCCATCTGGCCCATCGACCGCTGAAACTGGAACCGGAAAAGTTGCTCGTCCATTTCGTGCAAGTGGCGCTTCAACTCTTCTTCATCCTGCCCGCGAACCTTATCCGCATTCGCCTTCATGTCCCTACTCCGCCTCTTCCCGGCTGATAAATTTCGTCTTGATGGGCAGCTTGTGCGCCGCCAGCCGCATGGCCGATTCGGCCGTGCCCCGGTCCACGCCTTCCATCTCGAAAAGAATTTTTCCGGGACGGATCACCGCCACCCACTGCTCGGGCGCGCCCTTGCCCTTTCCCATACGAGTCTCGGCCGGCTTCTTGGTGATCGGCTTGTCCGGGAACAGCCGGATCCACACTTTGCCGCCGCGCTTGATGGAACGCGTCATGGCCACGCGTGCCGCTTCGATTTGCCGATCTGTGATCCATGCGCATTCGAGCGCCTTGAGACCGAAATTACCGAAAGAGATACTCGAGCCGCGCCACGCCTTGCCGGCCATGCGCCCGCGCTGCTGCTTCCGGTATTTCACCTTCTTTGGCATCATCATGGCGATCGGTCTCCTCTACTGCTTCTCCCCGGAACCGTCGGGCGTCTCCGGCGGAGCCGCACCCTCGGCACCTGGTTCTTTGGCTGGTTCCTTATGGATCTCCTGTTTCCAGGAGGGGTGCTGCTGGGGCGACATCAGCGGCGGAAGGATTGGCGCGGAAGGACGCGCTGCCGGACGCGGCATTTCGGAAGGCGGCGGAGCCTGAACGGCCGGCCCCGTGTGTTCGGCGGCAGGAGCATGGGCCGGGGGATGCGCCTCGCGGCGGCGGTCGCCACCCCGATCGCGGTCGCCCCGGTCGCGCCTCTCGCCACGATCGCGGCGCGGCTCCGGCTCCGGCAGGGCGCTGCGGCGTTTGGTGTAATCCAGAATCTCGCCCTTGTACAACCACGCCTTGATGCCGATCTGGCCGTAAGTGGTGTACGCCTCGGCAAATCCGTAGTCGATATCGGCGCGCAAGGTGTGGAGCGGCAGCTGCCCTTGCAGGTACCACTCGCTGCGTGCGATTTCCGCCCCGTTCAATCGGCCCGAGACGCGCACCTTGATTCCTTTGCAGCCGAACCGCAAGGCCGAGTCCACCGCCTTGCGCATCGCGCGGCGGAAGGCCACGCGCTTTTCGAGTTGCAGCGCGATCGATTCGGAAACCAATTGCGCATCGAGCTCCGGCTTGTGCACTTCCTGAATATCGATGAAGACCTCGCGCTTGGTCTTCTTCGCCATATCCTGCTTCAGCTTCTCGATCTCCGCGCCCTTGCGGCCGATGATAATGCCCGGCCGCGACGTGCGTATGGTGACGCGCAGCTTGTTGCCGGGGCGGTCGACCTCGATCGAGCTGACGCTGGCGGATTTCAAACGCTCCCGCAGCGCCGCCTTCAACTCCAGATCTTCCTGCAGCAGCTTGGCGTAATCCTGCTTGGCAAACCAGCGTGAGCGCCAGGGCTTGTTGAAGCCCAGCCGGAATCCGTACGGATGAACCTTCTGTCCCATCTATGCCTGTTCCTTCTCCGCCACCTTGATGACGATATGCGCCAGACGGCGCTGGTAGCGATACGCGCGCCCCATGGGCGCGGGCCGGATGCGCTTCATGCGCGGCCCTTCGTTGACCTTGGCCTCGGAAACGTACAGCCGGTCTACGTCCACATCTTCAAACCGGTCCTGCGCATTGGCGATGGCCGATTGCAGCACCTTCTCCACCGCCGGAGCGATGCGCTTGTTGGTGGCGCGCAGCGTGTTCAGCGCCGCGCCGGCCTTTTGGCCGCGAATCAGATCCACCACCAGCCTCGCCTTCTGCGGGGAGATCCGGATGTAACGTGCTTCCGCTTTGGCTTCCATCGTTTCCTCTATGCCGGCTTGGCAGCTTTCTCGGTCGCCGCTTTCACCGAATGGCCTTTGAAAGTCCTGGTCGGCGAGAATTCGCCGAACTTATGCCCCACCATGTTTTCGGTGATGTACACGGGGATGAATTTCTTGCCGTTGTGTACAGCTACCGTGTGTCCCACAAATTCGGGAAGAATCGTGGAGCGCCGCGACCAGGTGCGTATCACCTTCTTTTCGTTGGCCGCATTCAGCACCGCCAGCTTGGCTTCCAGATGCGTGTCCGTGAACGGGCCTTTCTTGACTGATCTTCCCATCGATCGAATCTCCGGCTATCTCTTCTTACTCTTCCGCGTGACAATCCATTTATCGGTGCGCTTGTTGTTCCGGGTCTTAAACCCGCGCGTCGGCTGGCCCCACGGCGTCACCGGATGCCGTCCGCCCGACGTCTTGCCTTCTCCTCCGCCGTGCGGATGGTCCACCGGGTTCATGGTCACGCCGCGGTTGTGCGGCGTCTTACCCAGCCAGCGCGTGCGCCCCGCCTTGCCGAGCGAAACGTTCTCGTGATCCAGGTTGCCCACCTGGCCCACTGTGGCATAACATTCGAGCGGCACACGCCGCACCTCGCCCGACGGCAGCTTCAGCAGCGCCGTGCCGCCTTCTTTCGAAACCAACTGCGCCTGCGATCCGGCCGAGCGCGCCATCTGCCCGCCCTTACCGGGCTTCAACTCGATGTTGTGCACGATGGTGCCGGCGGGCATATTCTTCAACGGCAGTGCATTCCCCAGCAGAATGTCGGCTTCGGGGCCGGACATGATCTTGTGCCCCACCTTCATTCCGTCGGGCTGCAAAATATAGCGCTTCTCGCCATCGGCATAATTGAGCAGAGCGATGCGCGCCGAGCGGTTCGGATCGTACTCCATGGCTGCCACCACCGCCGGAATTCCGATCTTGTCGCGCTTGAAATCAATCACGCGGTAAGCCTGTTTGGCGCCACCGCCGATAAACCGTGACGTGACGCGGCCCGTGCTATTGCGCCCGCCGGTGCGCTTTTTCGTTTCCACCAGCGATTTTTCCGGCCGCTGCTTGGTGATCTCGTCGCGCGTGACAACCGTCTGAAACCGGCGTGTCGCAGTGACGGGACTATAGGATTTAATCGGCATAATTCACTCCGTGGGGCCAGCCCTTCTGGGCTGCCGCCGGGCTTCCGCCCGGCGCTGTCCAACGAAGCGCGTAGTCGTCAACCATAAGAGAACCCCGATTTCGCGCGTCGCCGGCGGCAGGGCAGAAGCCCCGTCCCCACAATTTTCTAAATCTCCGCAAAGTCCGGCACCTTCTCGCCTTGTTTCAGCCGCACGTAAGCTTTCTTCCAGTCCGAACGGTAGCCCGCGAACCGGCCGCGCCGCCGCAGCTTACCTTCGAAAGTGGCAGTCCGTACCTCCGCTACCTTCACCTTAAAAAGCTTCTCCACCGCGGATTTAACTTCGGTCTTGTTGGCGCCGAGCGCCACTTCAAAGCACAGCGTACGCTCTTCGTCTTTCTTAGCTACGCCCTTTTCCGTTACCAGCGGGCGGCGGATTACTTCGTAGATATTCATTTCGCCAGCGCCTCCGAAAACTTCCGGGCGGCGGCCTCGGAAAGCAGCAAATTCTCGTGCCCCAAAACGTGATAGGGGTTCACGTCCTTGGTCGGCATCAAAGTCACGCCTTGCAAATTGCGCAGACCGAGCATCAAGTTGCGGTTTTCGCCGTTATCCACCACCAGCACCGTCCGGCCCGTGACCACGTTGGCCAGCGCGTTCATGGCGGTCTTGGTCTTGTGATCGGTGAGCGTCAACGCCTGCACCACCTTCAGTTCGCCATCGCGCACCTTGGCCGAAAGCGCCGAACGCAGCGCGCCCAACACCATCTTGCGCGGCAGTTTATAGCTGTAATCGCGCGTCACCGGCCCGTGCACCGTGCCGCCGTGGCGCCAGATTGGCGACCGGATCGAGCCCATACGCGCCCGGCCCGTGCCCTTCTGCTTCCACAGCTTCTTTCCCGATCCGGCAACTTCCGACCGCACCTTAGTCTTATGCGTCCCGGCGTGCCGGCCGGCCTGAAACTGCCGCACTGCCTCGTACAGCAGCGCTTCGTTCACCTCGGCGCCAAACACTTCATCGGCCAGCTCCAGCTCGCCGACCTTCTTGTTATTCAAGTCCACGACGTCCACTGTCGGCATGCGCGTTACCTCTTCGACCTCCGGACTACCACGTATCCCCCGTTCGGCCCGGGCACCGCGCCCTTCACCACCAGCAGATTGTCGTCGGTGTCGACCTCGACCACTTCCAGGTTGCGCACCGTTACCCGCGCGTGACCCATGTGCCCCGCCATCCGCATACCCGGCAGCACGCGCGACGGAAAGCTCGATGCTCCAATCGAGCCCGGCGCGCGATGGAACATCGAACCGTGCGTAGAGGCGCCGCCTCGGAAATGATGGCGTTTCACCAGGCCCGCAAACCCGCGCCCTTTGCTGATGCCGATCACATCCACCTTGTCCTTAGGCTTGAACTGATCCACCAGGACCTTATCGCCTTGCTTCAGATCGTCATCGCCGGGACGCACCGGAAATTCGCGCAGGAACTTCGCGCCGTCCACTCCGGCTTTTTTCAGATGGCCGGTGGCGGGCTTGTTCAGGCGCTGCGGCTTGACGAACTCCATCAGCCCCAGCTGCACGGAATCATAGCCATCGGTAGTGGGCGTCTTGCGCTGCACCACCATGCACGGTCCCGCTTTGAGCAGCGTCACGGGCGTGGCCTGTCCATCCGGCCCGAAAACCTGCGTCATCCCAATTTTCTTGCCAAGGATTCCTGAAGTCATCTAACTTCCTCTTGACCGCTCCCTATGGTCGCGGCTCAGTAACGCTCGCCTAGCGCGGCGTCGATTCGCGTCACTTCCCGAACGCCTTGATCTCTACGTCCACCCCAGCCGGCAGGTCGAGCTTCATCAGCGCGTCCACTGTTTGCTGGGTCGGCTCCAGAATGTCCAGCAGCCGCTTGTGCGTCCGGATTTCAAACTGCTCCCGCGATTTCTTGTCCACATGCGGCGAGCGCAATACCGTTGTAATGCTTCGCGACGTCGGCAACGGTATGGGACCGGCCACAGTGGCGCCGGTCCGCTTCGCCGTATCCACAATCTCCGTCGTCGACTGATCCAGCACGCGGTGATCGTAAGCCTTCAGACGGATTCGTATGCGTTCTCTCAGGGCCATCGTTGCCTACTTAATGATCTCGGTAACCGTGCCGGCGCCCACCGTCCGTCCGCCTTCGCGGATCGCGAACCGCAAGCCCTTGTCCATGGCGATCGGCGTGATCAGCTCCACCTTCAGGCTTACGTTGTCGCCCGGCATCACCATCTCC
>DATJAK010000220.1:0-8715 GCA_035516375.1 Bryobacteraceae bacterium | reverse complement strand
CTGATCCGCAGATCGAAATAGAAAGAGCCCAGGTTCGCATAAGGGCTGCTATTGGGTACGGAATAGCTGCCTGCTACCGCACCGTTGAGTTGCAGGGAACTTGCTGGCGGCGCCGCTGCCAGCGTCGCCATGTTCGTCAAGAGAAAAGCGGCCGTGGCGCTGCCGATCGTCACTGTCACAGTGTAGCTGCCAACACCTGCATTAGCCGTTGCGGAAATCACCGCCACACCGGCAGAATTGGTAGTTACCGTACCGTTTGACAATACCGCGGCGGCGCCATTTGCCGGTGTAACGAAGCTCACCGCTGCGCCGTTCACCGGATTTCCGAATGCGTCCTTTACCGTAACTTGCAGCGGTGCGGCGAAGGAAGCGTTCACGTACGCGGACTGGGGCGTTCCCCCGCTCGCCGCAATGCTGGCCGGAGCTCCGGCGCTTACGGCAATACTGCCGCTCGCACCCGCGATCGAAGGAACGGCCGTATCGCTGGCGGAAATCGCGGTACTGCCGGCTGTCTTCAGCGTGGCGTTGAAGCTTGCGCTTCCGTTGGTCAGGAGAGAATTGGCCGGCAGAACGGCCTGCGCATCGCTGCTCGCAAAATGCACCGTGCCGGCATAAGTAGTTAAAAGATTATTGGAAGAATCGAGCGCCGTCACGGTGTAACGGAACGCCGTCCCGGCGGTCGCCGACGCGGGCGCGGAGATGGTGAAGTGGGTGGCAGCCGCCTGCACCTGTAAGTTGGCCGCGGCCGAATTCCCCGCCCCGCCGGTCGTCGATGTTACCTGCACGGAATTCGTCAGGCTGCCTGGCGCGCTCGCCGTCACATTCACCACAATCGTGCATGTGCCGTTCTGCGGCACCGCGCCACCCGTCAGGTTGATGCTCGCCGCACCCGCCGCCGCCACGACTGTGCCGCCGCACGACCCGGTGACTCCCGGCATACTCGCCACCGCTAATCCGGCCGGCAGCGCGTCGCTGAAGGACACGCCCGCCAGCGCGACCGTATTGGCCGCGGGATTGGTGATGGTGAAGGTTAAGGTGGTCGTCCCGTTCAACGAAATGTTGGCCGCGCCGAATGTTTGCGCGATCGCCGGCGGCGCCGCTACCGTCAGATTTGCGGTCGCGGTATTTACGACCCCTCCGGCACTTACGGGCCCTCCGGAGTTGTTGGGTTTGATCGTCACGCTGTTGGTCACCGTGCCTGTGGCAACGCCTTTCACGCCTACCGAAATCGTGCAGGAGGCTTTCGGGGCCAGATTCGCGTTCGCAAGCGCCAGGCTGGTGGCCGTAGCGCTGGCTGTTCCTCCGCAACTGTTCGTCACACTGGCAGGTGTTTGAATGGACAGAGAAGCCGGCAGTGTATCGGTGAATCCCAGGCTCGCGATCGACGTGGCGTTCGTGGGGGGATTGGTGATTGTAATACTCAGCGTGGCGGCCGCGTTGAGTGGAACCATCGCCGGGCTGAATGCCATTGTGAGGGTGGGCGGATTGAGAGTAACCGTCTCCGCCTGGGTGGCGGCGGTTAACGCGTACGCCGCGGCTGTGATCTTCGCCGATGCAATGTCGAGGTAATAGAAGCTTGCCGCCGAAGCACCTCCCGCGATCGTGAGCGCGTTTACAGCCCCGGTGCAGTTGGGCGCCGCAAAGAAACGTCCGGTGGAGTTCGAACTGGCCAGGGTGACGGTTGTGGGCAAGGTCGGCGCCACCGCCGCGCCGCTTGACCCTTCCAGTTGGACACTCATGACAGCCGAGCATGCATTCGATAGAAGAGCCTGGGCGGCCGTGCTGAACGCCAGTTTACCGGTCAACACCGAAAACGTGGCGCTCGCATCCGGCGTTCCGGAACACATTGTGTGTGGGCCGGAGCCAAGGCAACTGCCCGCCGGATAGGCCTTCACGGTCCAAGTGCCGCCGGCGTTGGGAATCTCCATATCCTGCGCCAGCCCGGCTGAAACCGCCGCAGTGACCGCATAGACCGCGCCGGAAGCCGGGACCCAGGCGAATTGCTCACTGCTGGTTTGGGCGCTGAGGCCGCTGACGGTGGCGCAGACCGATGCGCCAAAAGCAAAACTCGTGACGCCGGCTGCCGTGCAACTACCCGATATATTCAAGGACGCGCTGGTGCTGGTCACCGCGGTCTGGGCCGTCACTATGGCGGCCCTGTCCCCCGCCCCGGAAAACTTCTGCGTGGCGATCAGATAGACGGTCACGCCGCGGCCGCCGGTTTCCGGAAGGGTCCAATCGGCAGTCCAGTTCCCCGTCTCATCCGCGGTCGCGACCGCGGCGGCGTCCGGCCCGGTGTCAGCGGCCTCCAGAGCTTCGATGCGCACCGTCTGGCCCGGAGCCCAGCCAGCGCCGCTAAGCTGCGCGGTTTCGCCCGCATGATAGTTAGGCTTGCCGGTCAGAATAACCGGCACGCGGAGAGTCTCAGCATTCCTTTGCGGGCCGGCCGCGTTCCGTCCACCGGCCACCGCCACTTCGCCGGGCTCGGCAAGGGCGATCGCCACGGCGTCTGTTTTGGGATTCTCCAGGCTCCCCGCCGCGCGAAATTCGTGCCGCCAGGGAATATAGATTTCGGCTGGTGCCAGCGCCCGAGCGCCTTCGGAGCCGGAAGCCGTTCCGCTGGCAATCAGCACGGTGTTGTTGTGCGGAACGAGGATGGCGGCGTGGCCGCGGCGCGGCGCCAGCATGGCAGCAGTCTCCACCGTCCACTGGCCGGTTTGCGGATCGAATATTTCGGCTGCTCCAATCTCCGCCTGACCATTGCTGCCACCGGCAATCAGCACGCGCCCGTCAAGCAGCGTGCTGGCCGAAAGGCCAACCCGTGGCCACCGCAGTGTCGCAGTCCCGGTCACTTGTCCGCTGGCCGGATCGAACAGGTCAGCCGTATTCAACGCTTTCGTGCCATCCCAGCCGCCCGCAATCAACACACGGCCATCGCGCAGTAGCGCCGCGGCATGCTGGGTGCGCGCCGATGACAGCCGCGCCGGCACCGCCAGGAAGACGCCGGCGTTGGGATCGTAGATTTCCAGCGATTCGGTCGCGCCCGCGGCGGTTTCACCTCCGGCCAGCAGGATGCGGCCGTCGTTCAGCACCACGAGAGCCGCTCCGGCACGGGCCTGAAGCATGGGTGATCCGGGGTTCCACTTGTTCGCAGCTGGGTCATAGATTTCCACGGCATTACTGAAGCCACCGCCGGTGCGCCCGCCGGCCAGCATGATGGTGCCGTCGGTCAATAGCGCGCAAGCCGGGCTGGCATGCGCCGTCATCATCGAGGCAGCCGGTTGAAAACGGCCGTCCACGTCCAGAATTTCGGCCGAAGCGAGCGCGCCGCCGGCGTTTTCTCCGCCCGCAATCAGCACGCGGCCGTCCGGCAACGCCACCGCGCAGGCGCTGCTGCGCGCGGCCGCCATCGATCCCACGGTAGAGACCCACGTATCGGCAATGAGATTGGGAGACGCCCCGTTCATCAGGGAAACAAAGGTCAACGCCGGCGCTGCGCCCAGGAGAACTTTACAACTTTTGAACAAATAATTAAAAAGGCCTTTATATCTTAAATAATCCTCGTTCCGCATAGACGCGCACTCCTCCCGATTAGCGATTTGGCCAGCGCGGCGGCCACCGCTCAACAGCAAGTTAATAGATTGGGAACAGGCTCAACTTATCAGTGGGTCATTGTTCCGTGGAACGCTGCTTGAATCGGAGCGGGTGCGCGAGTAACCGACCAAGTCGAGCCTGAACGTTGTGAAGCAGCGTTCCGATTTGACTTTAACGGTAATCGTTTGAAAAATTACAGTCCCTAAAAGTGATTAAACAGACAATACCCTGGCCTCTGTCGAGTATTTGCGAAAGATATTAGGCGCAAGCACCGTGTGCTAGCCTTGGTGAGTGTGCGGCAGCCTTGGCCGGTTTCCCGGCTGCCTTCTCCTGCCGGCGCAAACCATTGGAGAGCTTTCATGGGCACGACAGGTGTGACGATGGAACGTCAAATTCCGCTGCTCGATTTGCGGGCACAGCATCAGCAAATCCGCGAGGAAGTGCTTGCGGAACTCGTGCGCGTGATCGATTCCCAACGCTTTATTCTGGGTGAAGCGGTGGAAAAGCTGGAACAGGCGATTGCAGACTACTGCTGCACGCGCTTCGCCATTGGATGCGGCTCCGGATCGGACGCGGTGTTTCTGGCTTTGCGGGCGCTGGAGATCCAGCCGGGCGACGAGGTGCTGACGACGCCCTACACCTTTTTCGCGACCGTCGGCTCCATCTGCCTCGCCGGCGCCACGCCGGTCTTCGTGGACGTGGAGGAAACCACCTACAACATGAACATGGACCAGGCGGTGGAGTTGCTGGCACGCCGCCCGAAGATCCGCGCCGTCATTCCCATCCATCTGTTCGGCGGCTGCGCGGATATGGATCCGCTCTGCGCGTGCGCCAAGGACCGCGGGATTGCCATTATCGAGGATGCGGCGCAATCGATCGGGGCGGAATACAAGGGACGGCGCGCGGGCAGTATGGGCGATATCGGCTGCTTCAGTTTCTTTCCCAGCAAGAATCTTGGCGGCTATGGCGAAGGCGGAATGGTGGTGACCAACGATGCCGCGCTGGCCGAGCGGCTGCGCGCGCTGCGGGTGCACGGCAGCAGGCGCAAGTACTACCATGATTTGATCGGCGTCAATTCCCGCCTGGACACCTTGCAGGCCGCGGTCCTGAAAGTGAAATTGAAGTATCTGGACGGCTGGAGCGCGGGCCGCGCGCGCAACGCGGATATTTATCGCAGGATGTTCGAGGATTTGCGCGTCCCGGCCGGTTTGCCGCGGGCGGCCGTTTACCAGACGCGCCACATCTACAATCAGTTCACGATTCGCGAGGCGCGGCGCGACCAGTTGCAGGCGCACCTGAAATCGCAGGGCATCGGCAGCGAGATCTACTACCCGCTGCCGTTACACCTGCAGGCGTGCTTCGCTTACCTGGGATACAGCGAGGGGGATTTCCCGATTAGTGAACGGCTGGCAAAGGAGTCTCTCTCGCTGCCCATTTTCCCAGAGTTGACACGAGACGATCTCGAATACATCTGCCAGGCGGTCGATTCGTTCTATCATCCGTCGCAGAATTGAGCCCGGTGGCCGACTGCCGGTTAAATACTGCCCCGACGAAGGGATCTAGCTGTCGCATTACGTACTCTCTATAACGGGAGCGCACGGCCCTTCAGGGTACAATGACTCCACGAATGGCTACAGAGGCGCGCCGGTGATTGAATGGATAATCGCAATTCACAGGTCATTGTTCTGGGAGCCGGACCGGCTGGACTAACTGCCGCGTACGTGCTTTCCAAAAGTGGCGTCCCCATTCAAGTTCTTGAGGCCGACCCGCTGTATGTGGGAGGCATTTCCCGGACAGTTCGCTATAAGGGCTTCCACTTCGATATCGGCGGCCACCGTTTTTTTTCAAAGTCCAAGGAAGTGGAGGACCTCTGGACCGAAATCCTGGGGAATGACCTGCTCCAGCGGCCGCGGTCTTCGCGCATCTTTTATAACGGCCGATTCTTTTTCTATCCTCTGAAAGCACTGGACGCGCTGAGCAAGCTGGGGATTCTGGAATCCGCGCGCTGCATGCTTTCCTACGCATGGGCAAAGATCCATCCGACCGCCGAGGAGAAGTCTTTTGAAGATTGGGTGAGCAATCGCTTCGGCAAGCGGTTGTTCCGCATATTTTTCAAAACCTACACCGAGAAGGTGTGGGGGATGAGCTGCAAGGAAATCTCGGCGGACTGGGCGGCACAACGCATCAAGGGTCTTTCCCTTGCCACCGCCGTCAAAAATGCCTTGCTGCCGCAGCGCGCCGCCAAAGACCGCGGGGCCGTAGTCAAGACGCTGATCGATACCTTCCGTTATCCGCGGCGCGGCCCGGGCATGATGTGGGAGCGCTGCGCCGACGAGGTGCGGCGTATGGGCGCCGACGTTCGGCTAGGAAGAAGAGTGTCGCTCTGCCGCTATGACGCCGAAAAAGAGCAGTGGCAGATCACGGCCCGCACCGCGGCCGGCGAGACGGAGACCTTCTCCGGCGAACATGTGATCTCTTCCATGCCCATCCGCGACCTGGCGAACTGCCTGGAGCCCCGCATGCCCGAAGAAGCGCTGGCTGCGGCGCGCTCGCTGCGCTATCGCGATTTCCTGACCGTGGGGTTGATCTTAAAAGACCGCAATCTATTCCCGGATAACTGGATTTACATCCACGATCCCAACGTCAAAGTAGGGCGCATCCAGAATTACAAGTCTTGGTCTCCCGAGATGGTTCCCGACCCGGCGTACTGCTGCTATGGTCTGGAGTACTTCTGCTTCGAAGGCGACGGTTTGTGGAGCATGCCGGACGAGCGCCTGATCGAACTCGCCAAAACCGAACTGGAGAAGGTCGGCCTCGCGCGGGCCGCGGATGTGGAGGATGGGTGTGTCATCCGGCAAGCGAAAGCCTACCCGGTTTACGACGACAATTACGCCTTCCACGTGGAGACGGTGCGGCTCGCGCTCGAACGGCACTTTCCGAATCTGCACCCGGTGGGCCGGAACGGCATGCACAAATACAACAATCAGGACCACGCCATGATGACGGCAATGCTCACCGCCAGAAACATCATTGCAGACAATCGGCAGTGGGATGCCTGGCTGGTCAATCAGGATGCCGAATACCATGAGGCGGGCGCTGCGGGTGCGGAATCCGTAGGCGGCCTGCGCATGGTTCCCAGTCGCGTAAACGATTAAAACGACGGAATGGCAACCCAGCCGAAACCGGCCCCTTTCAGCATCATCGAGCGCTTCATCCGCATTGTGCCAAGCCGTCGCATCCCAGAGTGGATTGCGGCAACATGTTTTGCCGTTATCGCACTTACCACTCAGATCGCCTCCGGGGCTTATCGAGCGGAACTGGGCGGCTACACCGATGAAGCGGCGCATGCAGTGACTGGATTGGCTGTGGAGCAGTATATGCTTCATTGCTTCTCCGTGAATCCGGTTCCGTTCTTTAAGAATTACTATGTGCACTACCCGAGAGTCGGGCTGGGACACTGGCCTCCGCTGCTTTACGTGGCGGAAGCCACCGCCATGCTGGTGGGTTCGCCTTCTAAGTATTCGCTGCTGGGACTGCAGGCGCTGCTCGCGACGGTTCTTGCCTGGCTGATTTTCCGCGAGTTGAAGCCCTTGGTGGGCACCCTCGCCGCCGGAATCGGGACAACAGCCTTCCTCTTGAATCCCCAGGTTCAACTGCATACTTCCATGGCGATGGCCGAAATCCTGCTGACCCTTACCATGTTCCTGGCCTGTCTCGCGTTTGCACGTTTCGCGGAGCACAGGCGCCGAAGCGACGCCATATGGTTTGGCCTGTGGACATCGGCGGCGGTGCTGACGAAAGGAAGCGGATGGGCAGTTCTGATGATTCCCGCCGCGGTCGTGCTCGCCACCGGGGACTGGAGACTTCCATTGGAAAGGGCGCTGCGGCCGGCGGCGTTGATTGTCGCCGTTCTGTGCCTTCCCTGGCAGATCCTCACATTGAAGCTCTCCTCCGAGGGTTGGGGAGGCAAGCCGGGGCTGGAGTTCATGCTCTGGGCGATGCCGCAGTTTTCCCAACTTCTGCTTACTGTACCGGGAATACTCATTACAATCGCAGCCTTAATTGGCGTGATCGCCACGCTCATCGGCGGTTGGAGCGCAGGCCGCACCCGGTCTTACTGGGCTGCCCTAACGGGTTTGGCGGCCGCGGACTGGTTGTTTCACAGCCTCGTTCCCGTGGGAGTCGAAGAGCGTAAACTGATCATGGCAATTCCTCCAATGTTCGTGCTGGCCGGCGCGGGAACCGGACAATTGTCCCGATGGATCTTTCCGCACGGGCGGCGCATGGCGGCCGCCGCCATTTTCAGTTGCATCGCAGTATTCAGCATTGTCCTGTCGCTTCCCATCAAATCCCGGCCCAGATTGGGACTCATTCCGGCGGCTCGGGAGTTGGATCGCATGATGCCGCCGAGATCCGCCGCCCTGATCGTTGCCGATCCGTTGGACGAGGGTGTGATCATATCCGAAGTCGCGCTGCGCCACCCGTTTCCTACCGGATACCTTCTCCGCGGAACGAAATTGCTGGCTTCTATGGACTGGAACTCAAGAAATTACCATGGCTACGTCCATTCCGAAGAGGAATGCGCCACCCTGTTGGCTTCCGTGCCCGTCAGTTTTCTGGTGCTGGACAGGCGGCCTACCCAGCGACTGGAATTCTTCGATTACGTCGAGGCGATGGTGAAGAAGGATCGCGCGGAATGGATCCTGGTGGGGGAGTTTCACGCTCCGGGCCATTCTCCTTCAGATATGGCCCTCTATCGCCGTTCGGGGCGGATTGAACCCTTACGCAACCTGCCGGACTGGATTTTGCCCAATACTTCCCTTGCGTCAGCTTACTGAAATGCCAACCCGTTTTGCCTCCCTTGCCGTTTCTAAGCCCAAACCCGCCGAGCGGATTACGCAGGCCATCCGCGCTCTCTGGCTCCGGGTTGAGGGCTTGCCGACACGGCAGGCCTCGATCCTGATCTTCGGCATCGGCATGGCGATCCGTATGGTGGCGGTCATTCTGCTGCACATGTATGTGAAACCGGACCGGTATGAGATGGAACGCGCAGCGCTTTCGGTTGCCTGGCATGGCACTTTGGCCGACCCCTATATGATCCCAACCGGGCCCACGGCGCAC
>DATJAK010000219.1:0-4163 GCA_035516375.1 Bryobacteraceae bacterium | reverse complement strand
CCTGGTGTACAACCGAGGCCGCAAAGATCACTTCGCGGACGGTATTGTCATTACGCCTTCGCACAATCCGCCGGAAGATGGCGGCGTCAAGTACAACCCCTTAAACGGCGGTCCCGCGGATACCGACGCAACGCGCTGGATTGAGGACCGGGCGAACGCGCTGCTCCGAAGCGGCAATGCCGGTGTGAAACGCGTTGGATACGAAGCGGCTTTTAGAGCCTCAACCACCCATCAGGAAGACTTCGTGTTGCCGTACGTTCGGGACCTCGAGAATGTCGTCGATATCGACGCCATTCGAGGTTCCGGGCTCAAGCTGGGTGTCGATCCACTGGGCGGCGCCGCTCTGGTGTATTGGGAGCCGATCAACTCCGTTTACCATCTGGATATTAGTGTCGTGAATCCGCGGTTAGATCCGACCTTTTCATTCATGACGGTGGATCACGATGGCAAGATCCGCATGGATTGCTCGAGCCCCTACGCGATGGCGCGGCTGGTGGCGCTCAAAGACGATTACCAGGTGGCATTCGCAAACGATCCGGATTCCGACCGGCATGGGATCGTCACGCCTTCGTCGGGCCTGATGAACCCGAATCACTATCTGGCAGTTGCGATCGGTTACCTGCTCACCCATCGTCCGAAGTGGCCTGCGCACGCTGCCGTCGGCAAAACGCTGGTGAGCAGCAGCATGATCGACAGGGTCGTCGGGAAGCTGGGGCGCAACCTGTCCGAGGTGCCGGTGGGCTTCAAATGGTTCGTGCCGGGCCTGTTCGACGGCTCGTGCTGTTTCGGCGGCGAAGAGAGCGCGGGAGCCAGTTTTCTGCGGTTCGACGGCTCCGTCTGGACCACGGACAAGGATGGACCGATCATGGACCTGCTCGCCGCGGAGATAACCGCCCGCACCGGTAAGGATCCCGGCGAGCACTATCGGGAATTGACGGCGGAGTTCGGCACACCGTATTACACGCGGATCGATGCGCCGGCCACTCCCGAGCAAAAGGAGAAGCTGCAGCGGCTCGCGCCAAATGCGGTGAGGGAGTCAAGCCTGGCCGGCGACCGGATTACGGGCAGGTTGACGCGCGCGCCCGGGAACAACGCGCCGGTCGGGGGACTGAAAGTAACAACGGCGCAAGGGTGGTTCGCAGCGCGGCCGTCGGGCACCGAAAATCTCTACAAGATCTACGCAGAGAGCTTTCAAAGCGAATCGCACCTGAGCCAGATCCTGACCGAAGCCGAGGCGATCGTGAACCAGGCACTGACCTCCCGGGAAACGGAGTCATGACACAAGTATTTTCTCCGGACCATCGCGGCGCCGGCCTCCTGCTGCACGTCACTTCGCTGCCCTCGCCATACGGAATTGGCGATCTGGGACCTGGTGCGTCCGCCTGGATCGATCTACTCTGCGACGCAGGCCAGGGCTGGTGGCAAGCGCTACCGCTCGGACCCACCGGATACGCAAACTCTCCCTACCAGCCGATGTCCTCCTTCGCCGGAAACTGGCTACTGATCAGTCCGGACGCGCTCATTGAGGAGGGCCTCTTACAGGCGAGCGATTGTGAAGGCCCCGCGTTTCCCGAGAACTTTGTCGATTACGACGCGGTTGTCACCTTTAAGCGATCCCTGCTGGAAAGGGCCTGGCGCAATTTCTCCCGCGGAAATCGTCCCGACCTGAGGCCAGCCTACGAGCAGTTCTGCCACTCTCAGTCACACTGGCTGGACGACTACGCACTCTTCCGCGCGCTAAAAGTCAGGCATAACGGAGCCGACTACATCGAGTGGCCAACCGAATTAGTACGGCGAGATCCCGACGCAATGGCCCAAGCAGGGCGGGAACTGGAGACTGAGATCGGCGAGGTGCGACTTACGCAATTCCTCTTGTTCCGTCAGGGTGAGCGGCTAAAGGATTACGCTCATGCCAAAGGCTTGAGGCTGATTGGCGATCTTCCGTTTTTCGCGGCCCCCGACTCGAGCGATGTCTGGGCCAACCCGGAGTTGTTCCTGTTGGATGAGCGGCGCCGGCCCCGCTTTGTTGCCGGAGTGCCTCCGGACTATTTCAGCGCGCAGGGACAACTTTGGGGAAATCCGGTGTACGACTGGGATGTGCTCAAGCGGACCGGTTACCGTTGGTGCCTCGATAGGATACGCGCGTTGCTGGCGCACGTGGACGTCATCCGGCTCGATCACTTTCGAGGCTTCGCGGCGGCGTGGTACGTGCCCGCGGGCTCGCCGACGGCCCAATCCGGAAAGTGGGTGAGCGGCCCAGGCGCCGATTTCTTCGAGGCGGTGGAGCGCGAATTCGGGGGTCTGCCGTTTATCGCGGAAGATCTCGGGATGATCACCGCGGATGTATCGGAGCTGCGTGACCGCTACCATCTGCCCGGAATGCGGGTTCTGCAGTTCGGCTTTGACGGTGATCCAAACAATCCACACCTGCCGCACAACTACGTTCAAAACTCGGTGGCGTATACAGGCACGCACGACAACAACACCACACGAGGCTGGTTCGAAGCCCTGCCAGAGGGCCAGAAGCAGCTCGTCCGTAACTATTTGGGGCGATCTTCAGGCACGAGTGACGGGATTGGGCCGGCGTTCATCCGTTTGTCATCGGCTTCCGCCTCCGCCCTCTCGATTGCTCCCCTGCAAGATGTATTGGATCTGGCCGCCGAGGCCCGCATGAATGTACCAGGGACCGCGGAAGGCAACTGGCGATGGCGATGCACAGAAAGCATGCTGTCGGCATCTAATTTCTGCTGGTTGCGCAAACTCACAAGAGCTTGTTGCAGGTGGAGCGACTCGCCTGGGGACGTTCGAGTCGATCATCGCGACCCTTGCGACGAATATACTCCCATCCACGTGAGCTGAGGTGAAATATGAAAGCGACCAAACAACTGCAAGATCTGGGACAGAGCCTGTGGCTCGACAACATCACTCGCGATCTGCTGAACGGCGGCACTCTTCAGCGCTACATCGACGATCTATCCGTAACAGGGCTTACCTCAAATCCGACCATCTTCGATCACGCCATTAAGAACAGCGCGGCGTATGACGCCCCGATCCGCGAAGGTTTGCGTAAAGGCCAATCCGGCGAATCGCTGTTTTTCGATCTGGCGCTTGAGGACATCACGCGCGCCGCTGACATGTTTCGGCCGGTCCATGACCGCACCAACGGCGTGGATGGATGGGTCTCACTCGAAGTGTCCCCGCTGCTCGCCCACGATACGGCCAGCACGATCGCCGCGGCGAAGGATCTGTACGGGCGTGCGAAGCGGCCGAACCTGTTCATCAAGATCCCCGGAACTAAGGAAGGCCTGCCTGCGATCGAACAGGCGATCTTTGCCGGAATCCCGGTCAATGTAACCCTGTTATTTTCGCGCGAGCAATATGTAGCTGCCGCCGAGGCGTTCCTGCGCGGGATCGAGCGGCGCATCGCAGCCGGCCTCAATCCTGAAGTCGGGTCGGTTGCATCGGTGTTCATCAGCCGTTGGGACGCAGCCGTTGCGGGCAGAGTGCCCGAATCACTCCGGAACCAGCTGGGAATCGCAATCGGGAAGCGCACGTTCAAGGCGTATCGCGAGTTGCTCGGCTCGGAGAGATGGCAGCGTGTCTATAGCTTCGGGGCGAGTCCACAACGTTTGCTCTGGGCCAGCACGGGGACAAAAGATCCCAAAGCATCGGACATCCTCTACATCAAGGCTCTGGCGGCGGCCTTCACGGTGAATACCATGCCCGAGGGCACCTTGCAGGCCTTCGGCGAGCGCGGCGACCTCGGCGCACCCCTCCAAGCGGATGGCGGCGATTCCGAAGACGTGTTGGCTAAGTTCGCACAAGCCGGCATCGACGTCGATGCTTTGGCAAGTCAGCTCCAGGATGAAGGCGCCAAATCCTTTGTCAAATCCCGGGACGACTTGATGAACGTGATTGAGGTGAAGAGCGCCGCGCTGAAGAAGGCGAGTTAGTCACAAAGGAGCATGAATATGGCAACACTTGCGGAAAGCCTTGCCGGCCCCCATCTCATGGATCGGCCCGCCTGGAGGGGGCTCAAACTCCATCATCAGAGGGTCGCCGCTTTACATCTGAGAGAACTGTTCGCGGATGACCCCGAGCGCGGCGAACATTTGACTGCCGAAGCAGCCGGCATCTATCTCGATTATTCCAAGAATCGCATC
>DATJAK010000218.1:0-5047 GCA_035516375.1 Bryobacteraceae bacterium | reverse complement strand
CCGCGTTCAACCGCGATGTGTCCATGTAACTGAACAGCAGCTCGACGCGATCTTCGCGCCGTTGGAGTATCCCACCGCCAGCAACGAACTCTCGCTTAGCCAGTATTGCCGTGAGACGGCCTTTATCGACCACCGGCAACCTCAGCTGCAGACCGAGTATGCGGAATGCAGTCAGCGGTCGGATCGGGATCGAGCCGGAGGGCCGGCCCGAGTGAGATTCGCCGTTTGCGGATGGCCAGGCGTAACCGGACATGAAGGTGGCCAGTTCCAAGTTCACGGCGCACCGACCAATAGCGCGCCAAGGACTTGACGCGGCAAGAGGCAGATTGGAATTCTCCTTTCGAAACGCGGGATAATCGTTCGCATGAAGGGACGGGCCATCATCGCAATTGGTCTGTGGTTGCTTTGCGGCCGATGTGTCTTCGCCTTAAACCCGGCTCTCAACATCAATCAATACGCGCACACCTCGTGGAGAATCCCCGAGGGAGCTTTCAAAGGCACGATCTACTCGATCGCCCAGACTCCGGATGGTTATCTGTGGCTCGGCACCGAGTTCGGCTTGCTTCGCTTTGATGGCAATCGCAGCGTCCCCTGGCAGCCACCAGAGGGGCAGCATCTCCCTGGCAGATCAATCACGAGAATCCTGGCAGCGCGCGACGGGACTCTTTGGATTGGCACGGATGCCGGCCTTGCAAGTTGGAAGGGCGCCAAGCTAACCATGCATCCGGAGCTCGATGCACAGCTTGTGGCATCCCTGCTCGAGGACCGCACGGGGACGGTATGGGCCGCCGGGCTGGGGGTTCCCACTGGCCGGCTGTGCGCGATCCGAGCCGGCAATACGCAGTGCGACGGGGGGGACGGCGCTTTTGGCCAAATGGTCTTGTCTTTGTATGAGGACACCACAGGCAATCTCTGGGCAGGCACACAGTCCGGACTTTGGCGATGGAAGCCCGGCCCTCCAACACATTTTGCGATGCCCCCGGGGCAGCTCCATGATCTTACCAAGGGTGACGAGGGGGAACTGTTGATCGCGATGCCCGGCGGAATCAAGCGGCTCGTCCAAGGCAGATCCGAGCCCTATACGGTTCAAGGTTTTAAGGAGCCGTTCAATGCCAATCGGCTGCTCTGGGACCGCGATGGCAGTCTCTGGATCGGAACACTGGACCGGGGCCTCATACACGTACATCAGGGCCGGGCGGCGGTATTCTCGCAATCTGACGGCCTCTCAGGCAACGTCATCTTCAGTCTTTTCCAGGACCGTGAGGGCAATGTCTGGGCCGCCACCAATGGAGGGCTCGATCGTTTCCGAGAGTTCCCGGCCATCACTGTTTCGGTGAAACAAGGTTTGTCGACCGACAATGATTGGTCCGTGCTGGCAGCGAGAGATGGAAGCATTTGGGTCGGCGGCGCCAACGGTTTGAACCGGTGGAATAACGGACAAGTGACAATATTCCGCAAGTCTAGCGGATTGGCGGATGACGCGGCGCAGTCGCTCTTTGAAGATGACCGCGGACGAATCTGGGCGTTTGCGCGTCATGGACTTGCCTACTTTGCGAACGGCAGGTTTGTTTCGGTAAATAGTGTTCCTGGCGGAGAGGCACATTTCATCGCCGGCGGCCAGGCGGGCAACCTCTGGGTGTCGGAACATCAGAGTCTTTTACACCTGCGGGCGGGACGTTTGGTCGAGCGGATCCCCTGGTCACAGCTGGGGCGCCAGGAAAATGCTTCGGTTCTGGAACCCGATCGTCAAGGCGGAATGTGGCTTGGATTCTGGCGCGGCGGCGGGGTGGCCTATTTCAAGGATGGCAAAATACACGCGACGTATTCGACAGCTCAAGGGCTGGGCGAAAGCGCTGTCGCCGGCCTTACGCTCGGTCAGGATGGTTCCCTCTGGGCCGCGACCGAGGGCGGCGGCCTTGGATGGATCAAAGCCGGCCGCGTCGCTACGCTCACAACTAGGAACGGATTGCCCTGCGACATCGTTCACTGGGCGATGGAGGATGATAGTCATTCGCTCTGGTTGTACACGGCATGTGGCCTCCTGCGCATCGCCCGGACCGAATTATCCGCCTGGATCGCTAACCCCAACCATAGGATTGAAACCACCGTTTGGGATGCTGCCGACGGCGTCAGGCTCCGATCGACTTCGCCTAGCGGCTACAGTCCGCGGGTCGCAAGGTCCACTGACGGCAAATTGTGGTTCGTGACGGGAAACGGCGTCAACGTCGTCGATCCGCGTCATCTCGCAACCAACAGACTCCCACCGCCGGTGCACATCGAGCAAGTCACCGCCGGCCGCAAGGTTCGTTGGCAAAACTTATCCAGTGCGGCAGCGTCAAATCCGGCTCGTCCCGCGCTGACAGGCGATCTGGAAATCGACTATACGGCTCTAAGCTTCGTTGCGCCGGAGAAGATCCGTTTCAAATACATGCTGGAGGGCAAGGACCACGAATGGCAAGACGCCGGCAATCGGCGCCAGGCGTTCTATACCAATCTTCCGCCCCGCGACTATCGCTTCCGCGTGATCGCCTGCAACGACAGCGGAGTCTGGAACGAGGCTGGCGCGGCGTTCGATTTTTCCATCACGCCGGCGTTCTACCAAACTCTTGGGTTCAAAGCGGCATGTGCGGCCGCAACTCTGCTGTTGCTCTGGGGACTGCATCGGATCCGTGTGCATCAGGTCGCGCGGGAAATCAGGGCGCATCTTGAGGGACGCACCGATGAGCGCCTGATGGTCGCCCGCGAATTACACGATACGCTGCTGCAAAGCTTCCATGGGCTCTTGCTGCAATTTCAAGCCGCTCGTAATCTGCTCCGCGGACGCGCCGACGATGCCGCGCAAGTATTGGACACCGCGATCGATGGCGCCGCGCGAGCGATCACCGAGGCGCGCAATACGGTTCAGGATATGCGCTCGTCCACTGTGATCACCAACGAACTGGCGCAAGCAGTTGAACTGTTGGGTAAAGGGTTGGCCGAAGAGCAGAGCGCCAATGGAGACGCAGCTTCATTTTCGATACGCGTGGAGGGCACTTCACACGAACTGCACCCGATTCTGCGCGACGAAGTCTACCGTATTACGGCGGAAGCGTTGCGCAATGCCTTCCGTCACGCGCGGGCGCGGCGGATCGAGGTTGAGATTATGTATGATGCACGGCGCCTCCGAGTCCGGGTGCGAGATGACGGTATCGGTATGGACGCCGGCGTTCTCAAGGACGGGCGCGCCGGACATTGGGGCTTACAAGGTATGCGCGAGCGCGCCAAAGGCATCGGCGGACAACTGGAAGTCTGGAGCGGGCATGGCGCCGGCACGGAGATGGAACTGACGATCCCCGGGTCGGTCGCGTACGGAGGTGAGACCAGCCGTCATTCTCGTCTGCCTAACAGCAAGTCCGAGTCGAATTCCTAATCGGCCATTTCCGAAAGCGTGAGAGCGGCAAGATTGCATCTTTGGGTCGGGACAACTTTCCAGGCGGCGGACACAGCCTGAGTACAGATTCGCAGGCGCTGTGCGCCTCTCGGAACACCCCACTGTTACACCCTGAACCGAACTCGTACAGCGACGCTTTACATGGCTGCCGATCGAGCCGCGCAACCGAGTGAAGTGTTCATCGACATCCGTGTCGGCCGGTCGTCACGGGGGACTGGTTGGCCTGCTGCCGTTTTGAAAGTCCGCATGGCGTACCTGGGAATTCGTGGGGCACACCAAAAAGCCAAGGCAGCAGCGTTGTCGCTTAGACAGCAAGCCGGACCGTGGGCGTGCTCGTGGCTCAAAAGTAGCGATTCTCAGGGCGAACACTCGATCGAAACGTATCAACCATGCGGATTCGTCGAACGCTCAAGGGGCGGGTTTCCGCTGAATTGGGTTTGCGCTGTTTTTGGTGGATCTCCGGGCGGTGCTTTCTATCGCGGCAATGGCAGCCTCGCAGCACCACCTCGAAGAGAGACAGGGCGGCCTCGTGTGGAATCATGGGATCGAGAATCTGTTTGAATCTGGCGCGGGGGTTCCTTGCCGCACTCGCTGGAAACGTTCCTGCGATGATCGGGATTGATGCCCCGACTACATTCAACTTTAGAAATTGATGCGCATCGCCAACTGGATCAGGCGGGGCTGATTTTGCTGGCTGGAGCCGCCAGCCGTGATTACCCCGAATGTGGAGGTTCCCATGACTGTTCCCGGATTGGCGAACCTGGTGTAGTTTGCCAAGTTGAAGGCTTCCGCACGGAACTGAATCGTGTAGCGCTCGCGAACGGTGAAATTGCGGCGCAACCCAAGATCGAAGTTAATGATCCCCTGCCCGCGAAGTTCAGGGTCGTAACCCGGTTCGTCACCAAAGCCGAACACCGAGGGCGCGGTGAAGCAGGCGGTGTTGAACCACTTGCCGCCATTGAATCGGTCGAGAGCCGAGCCGGGCAGGCTTTTCCGGCAACCCGCGATCACGTTCGGCCGGATGGTGCCCGCGCCAAACGTCGAGCTGAGGATGTTGTTCCCTCCATAGGAGATTGAGAGCGGGAATCCGCTTTGGATCGTGGTCACGCCGTTCACGCCCCACCCGGAGACGAGAGCGTTGGCCACACCGCGGGCGCTTCCTAGCAACGTTCTTCCCTTGCCGATCGGAAGATCGTAGACGTAGCTGATGACCAGACGGTTGGCTGCATTATTCGGATCCAATGCCTTCGCGGAGCCGATGTTGTTCCAATCCTGGATGCCATTGGTGCCGGTTGGAGCGGCGAAGGTGCCGATTACGCTGGCGGCGCCAACATTCGACAGTAGCTTCGACCACGTGTAATTGACCATCAGCGCGCCTCCAAACTCGCCGAAACGCTTCTCGAAGCGGGTCTGGAGCGAGTTATAAGTCGAGTTACCAACATTCCAAAACGGAATCAAGACGTTCTGATACTGCGGGTAGGGACGCAGCAACTGGCCGGCGCTTACTTTAGCGTTCGCCAGCGGGCCGATGGCGATCTTCCCAAAGAACGGATTGTGCACCTGGGTCAGGAGAGCCTGCCCCATTGAGTCGTATTGATCCGGCAATTGATTCAGGTT
>DATJAK010000217.1:0-5020 GCA_035516375.1 Bryobacteraceae bacterium | reverse complement strand
GCCAGATTGGCCAGCAGGCCAAAAACGGGAATCAGCAGATGGCGGACCGGCTTGTAGTTCGGGTGATTGTGGAAGCCGACGATGCACGTGAAGCAGCTCAGCATGTAAAGAAGGAACGTGCCGAAGTTAGAAGCCAACGTGATCGTAAGCAACGAATTTGGCATTGCCGCCATAGCATCATGCGACAGATAGCCGGTACTCGACCAGAAGCCCTGCGGCAACGCCTTGATGGTGGCGTCGGTAAGGGCGCCGGCGTCGCCGAACAGGTTGCACACGGTGAGGCAGCCGAAAATCGCCGAGATCACCACCAGCATCCAGATCGCCCGATGGGGAGTCAGGTTTTCTTTGTGGAGCGCGCCCATCGAATCCGGCAATTCCGCATCTTTACCCATCGCGTAGGTCACGCGCGCGCCGGTATTGATACAGGAAAGGGTGGTGCCGATAATCGCCAGGAAGACCGTGAACGCTTCAATCAGCATAAACGTGCGGCCATTGCCGGCGCCGAAAATAGCGTTGCCGACCATGATCATCATGTCGCCGATCGGCGCCGCCGATCCCGTCGCCGTTGTCATGGGATAGCCGCTATTTAAGAAGTAGTTTGCACAGAAATACTCGATCAGGTAGCAGAACACCCCCTGGATCAGCAGCGAGGTGATCACCGCGATGGGAATGTGCTTATGCGGATTCTTGGCCTCACCTCCCATGGAGGTGACCGATTCGAATCCGACCAGAATCAGGATGGCAATCGTGGCCTGCACAAACATCCAGCCGAAATTGTGGATTCCAATCACGGAGCCGGCGGTAGGATGGGACTGGAAGTTTCCTTTGTCGTCCTTTTCGGGATAAGCAATCGTAAACGGCACGGGCTTGCCGGCCGCATCCAGCAACGGCTTGGGAACGCCGTTGGCGTCACGCACGATGACGTCGGTCGATTGGCCGTTGACGGTCTGCTTGGTGGTCGCGAATTGATAGGTGTAGGCATCGCCGGACATGGAATCAAACTGGTACGCCACGCTCCCCGGAGCATGGTTCATGCGGTAGCTCAGCGCCATCACGGAGAAGACCAACAGAGCGCTGATCTGGATCACGTTGATCGCAATGTTGACGGAAGTCGATCCGTTGACGCCGCGATACGCGATATAGCCCACGACGGCCGCTGTCAAACACGCACAAAGCATCATAAACATCGGTCCCGGGTTGGATGCGCTCATGGCATTGGGCCACAAAGTTCCGACCAGGTAGCCGCACAAGACGCCCATGACGCCGCACATCACACCCGGATAGATCCAGTAATAGAGGTGCGAGCCCCAACCCACGATGAACTTCGCCAAACGCGCATAAGGCCACGCCGTCTCGTGATTCAGAAACGATTGTTCCGCGAAGTAGTACGAACTGCCCGTGCCGGGATAGAGCTTCGAAAGCTCGGCATAGCAAACCGCAGTCGCCAGGCACAGCAGCACCGCGAAGAAGATACCGATCCACATCGCCGGCGCGGTGTTGCCCGCCGTACCCTGCGCTACGAATGTCAGCCATAGAAAGGCGCCCGGGGCGATCAGCGCCATCGCGTTCATGGTCAAGCCGGTTAAACCCAAGGTCGCTTGCATTTGGGGAGCGGCATCTTTTTCCGCCATAGAAATTTCTCTCCTTGTGAATGGATGGGGCAGCCAAGCTGGGGCCAGAAGCGGGACGGTCGTGGTCCGGCTTTCATCCATACTGCCTGCCCGCAACCCAAAAGTGAAACGGAAATTTCTTATTGCGGAAATAAGCGTTTTGTATGCATGGAGGCGTATTCGCGCCATAAAAAGAATCGATGGAGGGGCCGCAGGTGCTGCGCGCGAGTGTGCTATGGTTAGCGCTTAGCGGATATCGATTCATGAAGATAGCGGGATTCCTGCTGCTCCTCGCGGGTTGGCTGCTGGTGTTGTCGGCGGTGGTCCTCCTGCCTGGAGGCTCGGCGCGCCCGGCTTTTGTGTTGGCCGGAATCGCGGTCGAGATCCTGGCTCTGGTGCTGATGTTCCGATCGCACCGGGTGTTGCACCGGAGCCACGAGTGACCGTATCCCTGCTCTCGGAGAGCGGCATGGCTTTCGTCATGCTTTCCACATTGCTGATCCCCCTGGCGATTGCGGGCTTGGCGCTGATCAATGCCGGGCTGGGACGCTCGCGCAATGCGGGGCACGTGATGATGTCGTGCCTATGTGTGATCGGCGTAGCGGCCGGAACCTATTTCCTCTGTGGGTTTGCGTGGCAGGGAACGATTGGTGGTCCAGCGCACATCGCGCGGGTGGCCGGTACAGACTGGAACTGGCTGGCGGCGGAGCCGGCTTTCTTCCGCGGGGTGCAGATAAATGGTTCCCCTGCGTCGTTAGCAGTTTGGATGCAGATGCTCGCGGTCATGTTGGCGGCGCTGATCCCGATGGGCGCTGCAGCTGAGCGGTGGCGGCTCGGTGCCGTGTGCGCTTCTACCGCTCTGCTCGCAGGTATCACCTACCCGTTATTCGGGCATTGGGTGTGGGGCGGCGGGTGGCTCGCGGAATTAGGCGTGAACTACGGACTGGGACACGGTTTTGTGGATGCTGGCGGATCGGCAACCATCCAGGTGGTCGGCGGATTAACGGCTCTCTCCATGGCGTGGATCATGGGGCCGCGCCGCGGCAAATACACCAGCGAGGGGATGCCTACTGCGATTCCCGGCCATCATGCCGTATTCGTGCTCTTCGGGTGCCTGATGGCGTGGGCCGGATGGCTCGGGCTGAATGTTTCAGGCGCCGTTCTGTTCAGCGGTATGGAACCGCGCCGCGCAGTGTTGGTGGCCGTGAACACCACGTTCGCCGCGGGATCGGCCGCGTTGATGACGCTCCTGGTAACGCGCCTGCGTTTCGGCAAACCGGATGCTTCACTGACCGCCAACGGCTGGGTAGCCGGGCTCGCCGCTGGGAGCGCGGGTTGCGCGTTCGTCCCGCCGGCGGCCGGTATCCTGATTGGTTTAATTGCCGGTTTGCTGGTCCCGTTCGCCATCGAGAATCTGGAACTGCGGTTAGGTATCGACGACCCGGGCGGTGCCATCTCCGTGCACGCCATCGGCGGCCTGTGGGGCATTCTGGCCCTTGGCTTATTCGAGAGGTTTCCCGCACCTGTTCTCAACACCGCAGACGATCTCGCGCGCCTAACCTCGCTCAGCGGCGTGGGGCAGGGGCTGGCCCAATTGATCGGCGTGGCCACGCTGATTGGATTCGTCCTGCCGCTAACGTATGGCTTGAACTGGCTGCTCAATCGTTTTGTGCCGCACCGCGTCGCTCCGGAAGGCGAGCGGCAAGGCCTGGATCTCTACGAACTCGGCGCCGGCGCGTATCCGGAGTTTATGACCCACACGGACGAGTTTTTTCAGAGGTAATTGAGGTTACTGGTGGCGTCCGTTGCCACCGCGGCCGCCCATCGAACGGACGAAGGTGTCCACAGTCTTCTGCAGCTGGCGCTGATCGGCTGTAAGGGCGCGAACCTCTGCTTGTAAAGCACGCAGCTCGCGGCGGGTCTCGCGGCCTTCGGTCGCCAGCGCGCGCAGGTCCTGGCGCACCTCGAATTGCGCTCCTTCCAACCGCAGAAAATGCTGCTGATATCGTTGGTCATTCTTGACGATCATCTTCATTCCCATGAGGATCAGCTTGCGAATAGCGGCGATTTCGCGGTCGTGCTTGGTGAGGTGGGCTTGGACTTTAGATGCCATGGTCTGACACTACGCCCATAATACCAGCCGGATCTATTTCTTCGACCGCTCTTCCAGCATTGCCTTCAGGCTGGCGATCTCGCGCTTCAGCCGTCGTTCTGGAGTTTGTACATTCCCACAGGCCGGAGGCCTGTATTGCGTGGCACATGCCTCCCGCCTGTGTAGGCACTCGCGCGCGTAACGCGCGGCGCTAGCGTTTGGCCGCCCCGGCTGCACCTACTTTGCACGAGTTGCAAATACCGTAGCCGCTGCCATCGGCCTGAATAAAGCCGCACAGTTGAGTCATCTTTTTGAATTCGGTGTCGCTCAACGTGGCTCTGGTGAACGGCGTTTCGGTCGCCTGGAACGTGCCGGCGGATGGGGCCGCGTGCACCGTAGTGGCCCACGCTTCCATGCCGCTTGCCAGCGGACCGGGCGCGGAGGCCGAGTTGTTGCATGACTCGCTGACCGGCAGGCTTGCCAACAGTTCCACCGTCACCGAGCTTTCGACACCGGGTGTCAGTGTGCTGCTGGTCAGGTCTTGCGCGACATCCAGGGTAGCCAGCCCGTTGGGCGTAATCGCGCACGAGCAACAGGAAATCAATTGCTGATCGGGGGCGAAGGTGTATACGCTAACGCAAAGCGCCCCTGTGGCCGCGGCAGTTTCGGTCGAATCGAGACCGGCGCCACTCATGCCGGCGTTCGTGATGTCGATGGTCGATTTGCCAGCCGTGAGGTTCGCAAAGTAGCGAAGGCGAAGCGGATCCGCGACCATCACGGAGCCGGCCGGACAATAATCGCCGGAGGGACAAGTCAGGCATGCGGCCACGCTTCCCGACCCGGTGTTCGGGTCATAGGTTCCCGAAGGGCACGCGGTCGGCGTTGCCGATCCGCTAAGACAGTAATCGCCCCTGGGACAGGTGGTACAGGCGCTGGAGCTGGCCGATTGCGCGTTTGGGTTGTATGTTCCTGCCGGGCAAGATGAGCAGGCACTTTGCCCGGTGGTCGCACTAAATGTGCCGGCGGGGCAGCTGGTGCAGGAGCTCTGCCCTACGGTATCGCTAAACGTGCCGGCGGGGCAGTTGGTGCAGGAGCTTTGCCCGGAACTCGCATTAAATGTACCGATGGGGCACTGGCTGCAACTGGCCGAGTCTGCTGCGCTGAAGGTCCCGGCAGGGCACTGGGTGCAACTGGCCGAGTCTGCTGCGCTGAAGGTCCCGGCAGGGCACTGGGTGCAACTGGCCGAGTCTGCTGCGCTGAATGTGCCGGCGGGGCACTGGGTACAGCTGGCCGAGTCTGCTGCGCTGAAGGTGCCGGC
>DATJAK010000216.1:0-12615 GCA_035516375.1 Bryobacteraceae bacterium | reverse complement strand
GTCATCGATCCCGATTCGCGCTTTACGCAGCTGGGCCTGTTTCCCGTATGCCCGGACGAGAACTACTATTTCTTCGAAAGCCGCGCGTACGGCGGGTCCAGCGACCGCAGTTTGCCGGAGCTTGCCGCGGATTGGGCTGGCGAAACCTTCTCTATCCGCGATCCGAAGCCCTACATCTCGTTGGCGCGGGTACCCGGTAAGGCACAGACCATCGCCATCAGCTTGGGCGTGGGAGAGAATCCGGCCAAGCGCATCCCCGATCCCTTCGAAGCCGAATTGCTGCGCATGCTGGGTGCGACCGGCCTCACTTTGGCGATCGACAAAGGAGCAGGCGGCGTCGAAGCCGAGCGTGTGGAGCGGGCCATCGCCGCCTCCGGCGTAAAGGCTTCCGTTTGGGATGGCTCATTCGCGGGCTTCGCCGGGATCATCGCCTCCAGCCGCTTGTACGTGGGTTACGATTCCGCCGGACAGCACGTGGCGGCGGCTTGCGGCGTGCCGCTCATCAGTATCTTCGCGGGCTTCCCCGCGCCGCGCATGTTCGCGCGCTGGCGGCCTGCGGGAGAGCACTGCCGCGTCATTCGCGTGGACCATCCGGATGCGCACGCGATATTGGGCCGCGTGCGCGAGGCGCTTGCCGCATGGTCCGGCAACTCACTCCGGGTAGAAGCCTAGCTTGACGCCTTCTATGATCTGCTTCGGCTTCCGGGCGTAGTTCCGGCGATTGGCGCGCACGCTCTTGATGGCATCGAGAAAATACTCCGCCGCCGCGCGGACAGGCTTTCCGCAGGCTGTGTCGTGTGCGAACTCCAGTTTGCCGTCCTCTACCACAGCCTTCAAATCCGCGCCGGTCAACCCGCGGCTGGCCACGGCCAGCTCCGCTACATCCTCCACGCGGATTTCGTCGGGAAGGTTCGCCAGCCGTTCGCGCAAAATGTCGGCGCGCGTTTCCGTATCCGGCAGTTTCGTTTCCAGCCACAGCTCCACCCGGCCCGAGCGCAGCAGCGCCGCGGGCAAGCTTGCTACGTTCATCGCCGTCATCATCACGCACACGCGCTCCGAGCTGGCGCTCTCCAGGCCATCCAGCTTGGTCAGCAGATAGCGATAGAAACCACGCTCCTGTTCGTTTTCGAAGATCACGTCAGCGTCATCGATAAAGACTACTGCCGGCGCATTTTTCTTGGCGGCCTCGAAAACTTCATCCACCTTCTCGTAGAATTCGCCGGAACCCGCGATCAAGGTGCCGTCGATCAGAAAGAACTTGCTCTTCAGGCGGTGGGCCAGGGCGCGGCCGATCGTCGTTTTTCCCGTGCCCGGTGGTCCGGCCAACAGCACACCGCGTTTCGGTTTTAAGCCGAGGCCCGCAGCCAGAGTGCTGTTCTCAAAAGGCAGTGCGATCTTGGCTTCGAGTGCGCGTACCACATCGTCGGCGCCTTTGAGATCTTTCCAATCGACGGGCGCGACTTCATCGGTGTCCACATTGCTCGTCATGTTTTTCGACTGCAGGTACGCGATGAAGCGGCCGGTATCGAGGCCTTCTTCGCGGCGGAGCCAGCGGCAGGCATTCCCCAACTGATAGAAGTTCAGCATGGGTGCAAAGCGGTGAATGCTTGCGTAGTCCAACACCCCGGCTAGCTCCGTGGGTAAGTAGGCATGGCAGATAGCGGCGTAGTCCTCGGCGGTGAACTCGCCGATTTCCCAACTATACGCGCGCAGATGGACCGGCCACGGTGTTTCATCCTCCTCCACCGCAAACAGGAGTGTCTTCTTCCGCACGCTCGCTTCTCCAAGCAGGGCGGTCAACGCCGCGTCCAGAATGTAAGTGTGGACCGATCGCCACCGCCGCGCAGCGCGCACAACCAGGTGCAAGTCATCGACGATCACGATGTCATTGCTGGCCAGGCCCTCTTCGATCGACTGCACAAATCCTCCGCCGAACGCGGCGGGCTGGCCGTCCGTCAGCGCGGCGATAAACTCCCGCATGCCAATAAATGCGCCGCCAAACTCATCATGCAACTTACGCAGCATGGTGGTTTTGCCTTGTCCGGCATTCCCCGCCAACACTAGGATGCCGCCGGTCGAAATCCCCTCCTGCAGGCCTTTGAAAGCGGACTGCTGGGCAGGGGTCAGCTCAAGATTTTGTCGCATAAGAACCGTTCTTCGTCTCAGTTGCAAGGAACACTAACTACTGGTTGCGGAATGCCCCGGGCTGTGGAAAGTCCAGGCGCTTACTAAGAGGGCTGGTTAGCGACTAAGGGAAGGGACGGAAAGCAGGTCCCTAGTTAGCCGATCTTTTGTATCTCGCAAGTAGAGTCCTCCTTTCCTCGACAGAGTGGTTACTGAAACAAACTACCACGAACAGGTGGGGCTTGCAATATTTTTCTGATTAAGCGCCACTCATGGCGCCGAAAGAGCTTCGCGCTCGCTTTAACTTTCGTCAGTACCCACCCGGTTGACTCCCGAGCGGTGCTCCCCTATCTTTGGTCTGAGGAGTTTCTGGAATGTCGCGCAAGGCTATTACACTGACGCTCTCATGCATGCTGCTGGCCGGCGCCGCCCAGGCGCAGAAAAAACGTGTGGCGGTCATGGATTTTGACTATGCCACCGTCCAAACCTACGTCCAGCAGATCTTTGGTTCCAATCAGGATGTGGGTAAGGGCATCGTGGATCTGTTGGTGGACAAACTCGTCGCCGACGGAACCTACTCGGTGATCGAGCGCAAGGCCCTGGACAAAATTCTGGCGGAGCAGAATTTCTCCAACAGCGACCGGGCGGATTCGTCGACGGCCGCCAAGATCGGCAAAGTGTTGGGCGTGGACGCCATCATCACCGGTAGCATCACCCAATTCGGCCGCGACGACAAGAGCACCAACATTGGCGGCGGCGCAATTGGCGGGGTTACGGGGCGCTTCGGCATCGGAGGCGTGAAGAAATCCAAGGCCACCGCAGTGGTAGCCGTGACCGCGCGCATCATCAATACCAGCACGGCCGAGATTCTGGCAAGCGCCACCGGCAAGGGTGAATCGGAGCGCTCCGGGACCGGGCTGCTTGGCGCAGGCGGCAGTTCCGCCGGGCTCGGAGGCGGCGGGCTCGACATGCGCAGCTCCAATTTCGGCGCCACCATCCTCGGCGAAGCCACCAATAAGGCGGTCGCCGATCTGGCCAGCCAACTCGAAGCCAAGGCCGGCAATATGCCGGTTACCGTCATTCAGGTGGATGGGCTCGTGGCCGATGTCTCACCCGATGGAACCGTCATCATTAACGTGGGCGCCAAGGGCGGCGTCCACAAAGGCGACAAACTCGACGTCAGGCGCAAGGTCCGCGAGGTGAAAGATCCGGCCACGGGTAAAGTCCTGCGCCGCATCGAAGACTCCGTTGGGAGCCTCACCATCACCGATGTGGACGCCGATTCATCGGTCGGGAAATTCAGCGGCAGCGGCGCTGCCAAGGTCGGCGATACCGTTTCCACGCCCAAATAGGAGGGCTTATGGATCTCCAGGTCGGCTCGACCGTCGGCGATTACCAGGTGATGAATGTCCTGGGCGCCGGCGGCATGGGAAAGGTGTACCAGGTCCGCAACGTGATTTCGGACCGGATCGAAGCCATGAAAGTGCTTCTGCCCGATCTGGGCAATGCGCCCGAACTGGCGGACCGCTTCTTGCGCGAAATCAAGGTTCAAGCCAGCCTGGAGCATCCCAATATCGCCGCGTTGCACACGGCCCTGCGTGTCGACAATCAGCTTCTCATGCTGATGGAATTCGTCGAGGGCGTCACGCTCGACCACAAGCTGAAAGATGGGCCGCTGCCGGTCGGAGCGGCGGTTGATTATATGCGCCAGGTGCTCTCGGCCCTCGAATACGCCCATGCGCGCGGCGTCATCCACCGCGATATCAAACCGGCCAACATGATGCTGACGCCCGCCGGCGCCGTCAAGCTGATGGACTTCGGCATCGCCAAGGCTGCCACCGATCATCGTCTCACCATGACCGGCACGACCCTGGGCTCGCTCTATTACATGTCGCCCGAGCAGATCCAGGGAACCGCCGCGATTGATGCGCGGTCCGATCTGTATTCCGCGGGCGTCTCGCTCTATGAGCTGGTTACGGCGAAGCGTCCGTTCGATGGCACCAGCCAATTCGAAATCATGTCCGCGCACCTGAATAACACGCCCATCGCGCCGGTGGAAGTCGATCCGAGGCTGCCGCAGGCCTTGAACGACATCATCCTGATGTCGGTGGAGAAGAGTCCGGACGCGCGCTTCCAAACTGCCGGGGCGTTTCGCAATGCGCTAGGCAATGTGGTACCGGCACAGGCTGCCCCGAGACCGATCACCACTGTTGCGTCTGCGGCCGCAGCCGCTCCCACACGTGCACCAGCGACTCCCGCCGAGCCAGTCGCGGCGCAGCCCGTCAGGAGCAGGCGCGGCCTGTGGATGGGAATCGGAGCGGTGGTGATGGCCGCGGTGGTCATTGCGTTGATCCAGTTTGGCCCGTGGCACGGAACCAAGGCGGCGCCCGCGATTACTCCGCCGAAATCGATTGTCGAAACACCCGCGCCTGCGCCACAGCCGGCTCCGGCCCCGGTTGAGGCCACAACACCTGCGCCAACACCTGCTCCGGTAGTGGTGCCAGCTCCCGCACCGAAAGCCACACCAACGCCGGCCAAGCCCGTGCGCGCGCAGGCCACACCGGTACAGGCCGCTCCGGCGCAAGTGACTCCTGCGCCGCAACCGCCTCCAGCACAAGCCGCCGCACCGCCCCCCCAGGCTGTGGCGGCGCCCACTCCAGCTCCAGCCCCCGCCGGCCCGAGCCGCGCCGAACTACAGCAGGCGCGCGAACAACTGGTTGACTTAAACGCGCGCGTCACGGGCATCCATGCCAGCCTTTCCTCGCTGCAGCGATCACAAGCCGCCAGCGGCCTGAACCTGCGCGGCGATATGCAAACCGCCGCCAACCTGATGGACAGCTATATGCAAGGCGCCAATGCCGCCCTTAATGCGGGCGACGTGGCATCCGCCAAGAGCTTTATGGATAAAGCCGAGTTGCAGGTGGAGCGCCTCGAGAAATTTCTCAACCGCTGAAAGCAAGCTGCAAAACCCCTGGAGTATACTGTCCCAGTCACTCTTTGAAAGGAGGAATTGCAGATGCGCATGATTTTAAAGGTCAATATTCCCGTGGAGACGGGAAACCGGGCCGCCGCTAACGGAACGCTCGGATCCACGATTGCCAGGATTCTGGAAGATATCAAGCCAGAAGCGGCTTATTTTGCCGAGGACAACGGGGAACGCACCGGCTACATCTTTTTCGACATGAAGGAGCCTTCGCAGTTACCCGCGATTGCCGAACCATGGTTCATCGCGTTCAATGCGAAGTTGACGGTGCGCCCGGCGATGACCCCGCAGGATCTGGCCGCCGCCGCGCCGAGCATCGAGCGCGCGGTGAAGGCGTACGCCAAGGCCGCCGGCGGTGCGGGCGCCTGATCCCTACGCAGCTCGCTGGGGCTGCCAGGCTTGAGCCTGAGCGGGCCTTGGAACGGGCTGCGTTAATCCCGCGCTGGCTGCGAGGGCGAGCGGCACTTCCCGCAAATGAACCGGGTCGATGCCGCGCGCCGGCCGCCGCGCTTCCCAACCATTCTCCGAAGCCGGGAACACCACCCAGCCGATTTCTTTCCCATACGCCAGCCATTGGTCCGGATGAACTGCACTTCGATATAGCTTCATCACATTTCTCCTATTGCCAATACTCGTGCCACTCGAGGCTCTTAGCGAGCCTCTCCGGCGTTTGTCCCGCGGCCGGGCTCGAAAGCCGGAAGATTGCGAACTCCGCAGCCGCCAGGCGCGCGGCTGTGGCGGTGCCGCGGTGCGCCGTGTGCATGGTCTCGGTGCGTGCCGTGTTCTGAACGCGCGCCGTCCATTGCTCGGAGTCCATTTCGATCGAAAGATCCAGGTCCTGCCAGCGGGCCCGGTAGCCTCGCTTGATTTGGATGAGGGCCGGAGCGGCCGCTCGGGGGAGGGCGGCCGCTCCGTGGCGGAGCATGCCTATGCAGGCGCTCGGTGCTTTGGGGCTGGCGGTGGATAAACTCACTTGTTCCGCGTCTCCAGTTGGATCGTCTTCGGAGTGGCATCCGGTTTCGGGACGAAGCGGCACAGCGCCACGCATCCCTTGTTTTTGCAGGTCAGACAGACGCGCTTCATAGTGGATCAAAAATATCCGATATCCGCTTTGCCTTCAAATGGTCTTATGTGGGCACGCCGGAAATACCTACGCGTGAGGGTAGCGGCTCGCCAGGATGGCCGATTACGCGGGGATTTTCGGGGAAATTCAGGCGTTTAGAGCCGGCAAGCCCCTCTCGGCAACCGCGTTCTACGATTTTGATCGTTGACATACGATTGTTTTCGTTGTACTGTTTCCGGTATGCCCAGGACTGATCCTCCGCTCCCCACCCCGGCCGAATTGGACATCTTGGCTGTTCTGTGGCGGCTCGGCCCGGCCACCGTGCGCGAGGTTCACGAACAACTCGCAAAAGACAGCGGCTACACCACCACTCTGAAACAGATGCAGCTCATGACCGAGAAGGGCCTGTTGACGCGCAGCGAACGGTTTCGTTCGCACGTCTACGAGCCTGCCGTTCCCATGGAGCAGACACGGAAGCAAGTTGCCGGCGATCTGCTGCGGCGCGTGTTCGAAGGCTCGGCGCGCAATCTGGTCCTGGGCGCTCTGGCGGCGCAGCCGGCATCGCCTGAAGAGCTGTCCGAGATCCGCCGAATGATCGAGGCGTTTGAGAAGGGCAAGCCCAATGACTGAGCGCCTCGGTTGGACGCTGGTTCACTTCCTGTGGCAAGGCGGTTTGATTGCCGCGATCTACGCGCTCATCCGCTGCGGCGTCCGAGGTCCCAATCCGCGATATCTGCTGGCCTGCGCTGCGCTCGGACTGATGCTCGCGGCGCCGTTCGTAACGTTCGCCGTGATGCCGCCATCAAAAGGCGCTTCGCAGGCCGCTTTACCCAGTAGCGCGACTCTTGTTTCCGGCGGCTCTGTTTCCGGCGTCGCCGCGCTGGTGTGGCAGCCGGTCTCACGGTTCTCCACCAGAACGGCTCGCCCTGGCCTCTTGAACCGGATCGTACTGGTGTGGCTCGTTGGCGCTACCGCGTTCTGGATTCGGCTGATCGGCGGCTGGTGGATGGTTGCGCGGATGAGGGTCCGCGATGTCCGCCCGGCCAATGCCGACTGGCAGCAGACGGTCGATCGGCTCCGCGCTCGCATTGGGGTGTCGCGGCCTGTTCGCTTGCTCGTTTCGGGTCTGGTGCACGTACCAACGGTCATTGGCTGGCTGAAACCGGTGGTGCTGGTGCCGGCGGCAGCACTCGCTGGTTTGCCGCCCGAACAGATTGAGGCATTGCTTGCCCACGAACTGGCGCACATCCGCCGCCATGATTACCTGATCAACATCGTGCAGAGCGTGGCGGAGGCGCTGCTCTTCTACCATCCGGCTGTCTGGTGGGTGTCGCGCCACATTCGCACGGAGCGGGAACTCTGTTGCGACGACCTCGCGGTATCCGTGAGTGGCGACGCGCTCACCTACGCTTGCGCTCTGGCGGAATTGGAGGCAAACCGGCCGTCATACGCCAGCACGGCACTAGCAGCGAACGGCAGCTCGCTGGCCGATCGCATTGCGCGGTTGCTCGGCCAGTCGCGGCCGGCATCGCGCACCCGGCCCACGCTGGGAGTCGTCGTGAGTGCAATCCTGCTGGTTGCGGTCGCGTGCGGCGTGTACGCCCAGTCCACGGCGCGGCCGAAGTTTGAGACCGTGACGATCAAAGAGCCCGAATCGGTGATTCCGTTCGGGGTGCACTGGGAGCCGGATGGCCGGTTTACGGCGAATACAACGCTGCGGATGCTCATGGTGCACGCTTATCAAGTTGACTACTTCCAGATTGTGGGAGGCGCGCCGTGGGTGTACTCGGAACATTACCAGATTGAAGCGAAGGGCCCCGCCGAAAAGGAACTCCCCCGGCCCCTGCTGCAATCGCTTTTGGAAGACCAGTTTCATCTGACGGTCCACCGGGAAACCAGGGAACTTCCGGTATATGAGTTGACCATGGCGGAGGCCGGTAAACTGCAACAGGGCGCGAAGCAAGACTGCGTCAATGTGCATGGGAACTGGCCCCCAGACCCGCGGAATCTGCCAGTGACAGCGACTCCGCCCACACCTCCTTGCGGAATACCATTCGGCGGCCCAAGCTTCCTCCAAGGAGAGAAGCTCCTCATGACGGATTTGACCCGGTCGCTTTCGTCTTTAGTAGGCCGCGCTGTGCTCGACAAGACCGGATTCCGAGGGAAATTCGATGTGCACCTGCAATATGCCTGGGACGCAACAACATCGGAGGGCTTGAGAGCGGATCCCGCAGCGTTCAACCCGGACTTCATGCGCATGTCTGGCTCAAAGGGACCGTCGATCGTCGTAGCGCTACAGGAACAGCTTGGACTCAAGCTGGAGCCGGCGAAGGGCCCGGTCGACGTGTTGGTACTCGATCACGTGGAAAGACCGGTCGAGAACTAAGTGTGGGGTCGGGCCTTCCGGCCCGACTAGCTACTGCAGCAGCCGAAGCCCGCTTGGTCCCGGAATGGTCTTGACCCAGGAGTTCATCTCTTCTTCGTTCTGCAGAAGATCGCGGAGGGTTGCTTTGCTGAGGACGTGATCGACGGCAACTTGCACCGCGCGCCAAAGAGAGCGGACGGAACAGTCCACCGATCGCGTGCAGACCGCCACCTGGCCGGCGTGGCTGTCGCAGAATTTGCTTTCGAACAAACGTCCGCCCAGCACGTCGATGACGTGACCGATGACGATCGATTCGGCGGGCTGCGCCAGCGTGTAGCCGCCTTCTTTGCCGCGCGCCGCTTTCACAAAGCCGCCTTTGCGCAGCACGCGCAGGATCTTGGCGGCATAGGCCGGGGAAACGCCTTCCGCGAGGCTGATCTCGGGGATAGTCAGGCTTCCGTTAGCGCCTTCGTAGCCGATCCGCACCAGGCAGCGTAGGCCGTATTCTTCATTAGCGCTCAACTTCATTACTGCCACCTCATCGCCGCAACCTCGCGATCGGAATAATCTCCTCGATCCCAAGCGCCAGCTTCCCGGCCTCGGAGATGCGGTCCTTCGTCCAGGGCGGATCGAATACGAGTTCCAGCTTGACTTCGCTCACACCAAGTACCGCGCGGACCGCCCTCTCCACATCGCCCGGCAGCGTACCGGCGACGGGACAATTCGGAGCCGTCAGCGTCATACGTAGATCCACGTGGCCAGTGTCGTCTACATCCACGCCGTAGATAAGTCCCAATTCGTAAACGTTAACGGGCATCTCCGGGTCGTATACCGTCTGGAGCGCCGCGATTACCTGGTCTTTGAGACTCATTCCGTGGTCACCGGATCGCTGCTGTTGTTCAGAGCGGACTTCAACGTATGCCAGGCCAGCGTCGCGCACTTCACCCTGGCGGGATAATCGCGCACTCCGCAGAAGACCACCAGCTTGCCCAAGTCGCGGCTCGCGGGAGTATCGGTGGTCAGCAGTTCGTGGAACTTGTCGAGCAGCTTCAGCGCTTCTTCGCGGGTTTTGCCCTTCAGGCTTTCCGTCATCAGCGAGGCCGAAGCGGTCGAGATGGCGCAGCCGGCGCCCTCGAAGCTGGCGTCCTGGACGATATCGCCATCCATCTTCAAATACAGTTTCAGCTTGTCCCCGCACAAGGGGTTATAGCCTTCGGCGCGACGATTAGCATCGTCCATCGGATGGTGGTTCCGCGGCCGCTTGCTGTGGTCGAGAATGGTTTCCTGATACAGGTCGTCGATCATGCGTCGAAGACCTCCTTCACCCGGTAGAGACCGGCCACAAGCGCATCGATCTCCGCCACGGTATTGTAGAACGCGAACGACGCCCGTGTGGTTGCCGGAATGTGGAACCAGTCCATCACGGGCTGGGCGCAATGGTGACCCGTCCGCACCGCGATGCCCTGCTGATCGAGAACGGTGCCGATATCGTGCGGATGGATGCCTTCCATCACGAACGAGATCACCGCAGCCTTCTCGCGAGCCGTTCCGATGATCCGCAGGCCCGGAATTTCCGATAGCACTTTCGTGCCGTAAACCAGGAGCTCATGCTCGTAGGCGGTGATGTGATCGAGCCCCAGTTTGTTCACATAGTCGAGGGCCGCTCCCAATCCGATGCCGCCGGCGATATTGGGTGTGCCCGCTTCGAATTTATACGGCAGCTCGTTGTAGGTGGTCTTTTCAAACGTGACGGTGCGGATCATGTCACCGCCGCCCTGGTACGGTGGCATGGCCTCGAGCAGTTTCTTCTTGCCGTACAGAATGCCGATGCCGGTTGGCCCGAAGACTTTGTGGCCCGAGAACGTGTAGAAATCGGCGTCGAGCGCCTGAACATCAATCTTCACGTGCGGAGCTGCCTGGGCACCATCGATGAGCGTCAGGGCACCGGCGCGGTGCGCCATCTCGATCATCTGGCGGGCCGGATTGATCGTGCCCAAGGCATTGGAAATATGTCCAACCGCAAGCATGCGCGTGCGCGGGCCGAGCAGTTTTTCGTACTCTTCGAGGATCAGCTCGCCGCGGTCGTTCATCGGAATCACCCGCAGCTTCGCTTCTTTTTCCTCGCACAGCATCTGCCAGGGGACGATGTTGGAGTGATGCTCGAGGGCCGAGATGATGATCTCATCGCCCGGCTTAACGTTCTTGCGTCCCCAGGAACTGGCTACCAAATTGATGCCTTCCGTCGTCCCGCGCACGAAAACGATTTCGCTCTTGCTCCTGGCGTTGAGAAAGCGCTTCGACTTCACGCGTGTCTCTTCGTAGGCTGCCGTGGACCGCTGGCTCAATTCATGCACGCCGCGGTGGATGTTGGCGCAATCGACCTCGTGGAATTTCCGGATGGCGTCGATGACCGCGACCGGCTTTTGCGCGGTCGCGGCGTTGTCCAGGTACACCAGGGGCTTGCCGTGGATCTTCTGCCGGAGGACGGGAAAATCCTCCCGCACCTTCTCCACGTCGAATCCTCGCGAAATCGCACTACTCAGGGCGCTCATGGAATTTCTCGAATAGGACCTTTTCCAAATGGTCCTTCAATGCCGGAACTTTGACACGGTCGATGATGTCCTGCGCAAACGCATACGTCAATACGTCGCGCGCTTCGTTTTTGCCGATGCCGCGCGACTGCAGGTAAAACAGCGATTCCGCGTCCAATTGGCCGATGGTTGCGCCATGCGTACAGCGCACGTCGTCGGCCAGAATCTGTAACTCGGGTTTGGTGTCGATGACCGCATCGTCCGAAAGCACCAGGTTCTTGTTGGTCTGCTTGGAGTCGGTCTTCTGCGCGTCCTTGCGGACGATGATGCGGCCATTGAAAACCGCTGAGGCCTTGCCGTCGAGGATGCCTTTGTAGAGCTCGTGACTCGTGCCGTGCGGCTTGGCGTGATCGATCTCGGTGTGATTGTCCACGTGCTGCCGGCCGTTGACCACGTACAGCCCGCTCAGCGTGGCCTCGGTACCTTCGGAAAGCGTGACGTTGGCATCGTTGCGAACCAGCGCACCGCCGATGGAGATGGAGTATGAAGTGAAATTCGCGCTGCGGCCGAGCGTGGCGTGCACAGTCTCGATGTGGAAAGCCTCACGGGATTCTTCCTGGATCTTGTAGTGATCGACCACGGCACCTTCACCGACCACTATCTCGGTGACGGCATTGGTGAAATACGAGCCGGTTCCCTGGTAGGTCTCGACGATCGTGCACTGGGCTTGCGCGCCCACCACAATGAGTGTCCGGTGGGGCAGGGCCATGCCTTGCCTAGCCGTGAAAGAGACCTCGATCGGTTGTTCGAGCACCGTTCCGCGAGGGACGCGCGTGAAATGCACACCATTGAAAAACGCCGTGTTCAGGGCGACAAATGGGTTCTTGTCAAAGCGGGCGTGTTTCGCGAGGAATTCCTGCGCGTCTTCCGGCACACTGGGCAGAACCTGGCGCGGCCCCACCTCGAACCGTGCTCGCGCGATGGGCGCGACGTTGGTGAATCGCCACTCTTCGTCGTGGGTCGTCGGGAACCCCAGTTCCGCGAATCGCGCGAACGCCGCGTCGCGCAACTGCTGAATCCAGGGCTCTGCCTTCGGCTGCTTGGTGAAGGCTTCGAGCCAAACCCCGATCTGTTCGGAAACAGCCGTCATCGCTTACCGACCGCCTCCTCTTCGTCCTCAATGCCCAACCCGGCATAGCCGCTCTCTTCGAGCTGCAGCGCCAGCTCCTTGCCGCCGGACTTCACAATTCGTCCGTCCGAGAGTACGTGGACGAAGTCGGGCACGATGTAGTTCAGTAGCCGCTGGTAATGGGTGACTACGATCATCGATCGCTCGGGACTCCGCAGCGCGTTCACGCCGTTGGCGACCACGCGCAGCGCGTCGATGTCGAGGCCGGAATCGGTTTCGTCGAGGATCGCCAGCCGCGGTTCCAGGACGGCCATTTGAAAGATCTCGTTGCGCTTCTTCTCGCCGCCGGAGAAGCCCGTGTTCACGGGGCGATTGAGCAGCGTTTGCTCCATATCCATGAGCTTCATTTTTTCGCGCACC
>DATJAK010000215.1:0-12476 GCA_035516375.1 Bryobacteraceae bacterium | reverse complement strand
GGCGCCAGTTGGTTGCGGAACCACTGCAGGCTCAGGCCGGCGCCCTGCGTCACTCCCATCACGTGCCAGGCGCCGCGCACGGCATGACAAAACGTATGCACCCGTCCAGCCGGGTCGTACGCGGGTGCGCGCAGGTGAGCGAAGACAACACCGGAAGTTCCCAGCGTGCACGAGACACAGCCCGGCTCCACGATGCCATTACCAATCGCACTGGCCGCCTGGTCGCCCGCTCCAGCCACCACGGGCGTGCCTTCCGCCAAACCGGTACTTGCAGCGGCCCGTTGCGAAATGCGGCCGGTGATCTCACTCGATTCGGAGACGCTGGGAAGGATGGAGCAATCGAGGTCCAGCCCGCTGGCCATCTCGCGCGACCATTTCCTATTTACTACATCGAACAGCGCCGTACCCGAGGCATCCGATACATCGGTTGCGTATTCGCCAGTCAAACGGAAACGCACGTAGTCTTTGGGAAGCAGCACCTTTCTCACGCGCGAAAAAAGCTCAGGCTCGTGATCCCTCACCCATAGCAGCTTGGGCAGCGTGAAGCCGGTCAGAACCGGATTGGCGATGGCAGCCACCACTACACGCTCGCCGATCGTTTGATTGATGGCGTCTACTTGAGCCTGGCTTCGCTGATCGCACCAAATCAGAGCCGGACGAATGACGCGGTCGGATCGATCGAGGAGCACCAGGCCATGCATCTGTCCGGAGAGCCCGATGCCGCGAACATCGCTGCCGGCCGCGCCCGCCTGGGCCAGGACGCTACGGATCGCCTGCTCGGCCGCTTCCCACCAATTCTCCGGCCGCTGCTCGGCCCACAGCGGCCGCTCCATGCGCATTTCTTCATGCGCAGCGGTGACCGCGTGCCGAACCTTGCCGCGCTCATCCACCAGCAGCGCGCGCGTGCCGCCGGTGCCGACATCAATCCCGAGCCAGTACATGCCGGTAGCAGAGGCCTCCAGGCCCGTGTCCGTCCTTAGGAGGAATCGGTTTCATGGTTGGACTTCCTTCGCGGCGCCGGTGATCTGCAGGTTTCCCTGAACACCGCCCGTCTGTTGTCCGCCCACCGAGATCTCCATCGCACCCGGTTCCACTTGGCGGCGCCCCTTCGTATCCACGAGTGCCACCTGCCGCGGCAAGAGCGTAAACTGCACCGTCTTCCGCTCGTTCGGCTCGAGCTTCACGCGCTCAAACCCCTGAAGCGAGCGAATCGGCGCGCCCGCTTTCGGTGACTTGACGTATAGCTGGACGACCTCTTCGCCGGCCATCGAGCCGGTGTTCTCCACTTCCACCGACACCTTCACTTCGTCACCGGCCTTTACCTGTTTGGGGATGTTCAGGTTTCGATAAGCGAAGGTCGAGTAGCTCAGTCCGTAGCCGAATGGGAACAACGGCTCGCCCGTAAAGTAGCGATACGTCCGTCCCTTCATGCTGTAGTCGGTGAACGGCGGAAGCTGGTCTGTCGACTTGTAGAAGGTAACGGGCAGGCGGCCGGCGGGATTGTAATCGCCGAACAACACATCCGCCAGCGCCGTACCGCCGGCCTGCCCCGGATACCAGGCTTCGACGATGGCAGGAACCTGATCGCGCGCCCAGTTCACCGCCAGCGCGCTGCCATTCAGCAGCACCAGCACCACCGGCTTGCCCAGGGCGGTCACTTTTTGCAGCAGTTCATCCTGAACGCCCGGCAACCCGATCTGCACTCGGTCGCCGCCCTTGAATCCTTCCACGGCGACCTTCATCTCTTCGCCCTCCAGTTTTGCCGAAAGGCCCATCACCATCACGACGGCATCTGCCTGCCGGGCGATCTCGAGAGCCTTGTCCGCAAGGCCGCTCTCCTGCCGGGCCCACACCAGTTGAATGCTGGCATCGTTGACGAAATGGTGGTAATCCAGGCGCAGGTGGTACATCTTGCCGGTCTCGAGCTCAACCGGCTCGTAGGCGTATTCTGCCTCGTGAATGTTGCTCGCCTTCACCACCAGCTTGTCGTCCAGGTACAGTTCGAAAGCGTTCACACCCTTCACGCCCAGCTGGTACGTACCGGTGGCCGGCGCGGATAAATACCCGGTCCAGCGAACGCCAAAATCGTCGCCCTTCATATCGGAGCGCGGCGCGCCGTCCCACCAATTGAAGTCGACCTGCGGATCGACGCGCGTGAAGAGCGGTTGCGGATTCTTCGGAATCTCGCCGACGGTCTTGCCGGAGCTGGGATAGGTCAATTCGCGCGGGCGGTGCGCCTTTCCATCGAAGTTCGCCGAATTGAAATACTCGCCCTGCAGCCCTTGGCGAACCCGGATGACCTCGAAGTGCGGCAACCCGGCAGCCAACCCGCTCCCGCGCGCGTAGAGCACGTTGACGCCCGATCCAACTTTGCGCCGGATCCCTTCGAGCGGAGTGACCGGCGCGCTAGGAATGCCATTGTAATTGCCAACCAGCACCGCAGCATCGTCCGCGTTCGGCCCGATCACCGCAATCGTCTTCAGCGTCTTCGGGAGCGGCAGCGTTTGGCCATCGTTCTTGAGCAGCACGATGGATTTTCGCGCCGCCTCGAGTGCCAGAGCGGCATGCGCCGGGCTGTCGTTTTCGCTGTACGGAATGCGTGCCCACTTCACCAGTTCCGGTGGATCAAACATGCCGAGTTTGAAGCGCGCCAGCAGGAGGCGGCGCAACGAGCGGTCGATATCCGATTCCGCCAACAAACCCTTGTGAACTGCTTCCAGCGCATGCTCATACTCCACGCCGCAATTCAGATCGGTCCCGGTCTTGATCGCGCGCGCGACTCCTTCAGCCGCATCGGGCGCCTTTTTGTGGTTCAAGTAAATGTCGCCGATCGCGCCGCAATCGGAAACTACATAGCCCTGGAATCCCCACTGTTTTCGTAGAATGTCCTCGATCAGGCGTGGATTCGCACATGCCGGCAGCCCATCCACGCTGTTATAGGCGCACATCACCGAGTACGCCCCGCCCTCACGCACAGCGGCTTCAAAATGCGGCAGGTAGGTATCCCAAAGGTCCTGCTCGCTAGGCACCGCGTCGAACGTATGGCGCAACGGTTCCGGCCCGCTGTGTACGGCGTAATGCTTGGCGGTAGCGATGGTTTTGAAGTACTTCGGATCGTCGCCTTGCATCGCCTTGATGAACGCCACAGCCATCCGTCCGGTCAGAAACGGATCTTCACCGTAGGTTTCCATGCCGCGTCCCCACCGCGGATCGCGAAACAGATTGATGTTCGGCGTCCAAAACGTGAGGCCCTGATAGATATTGCGCTTCCCGCGCCGTACGAACTCCTCATGTTTGGCGCGCGCTTCATCGGAGATGACGGTTGCCAGACGCGACATCAGGTCCGTGTCCCACGTGGCGGCGAGTCCGATAGCTTGGGGAAACACCGTGGCGCGGCCCGCCCGTGCCACTCCGTGTAGACTCTCGTTCCACCAGTTGTAAGCCGGTACGCCCAGCCGCTCGATGGCCGGCGAATCGTTTGTAATCTGGGAAATCTTTTCTTCGAGCGTCATTCGCGAAAGCAAATCGTCGACGCGCTTGTCAAACGGCGCCGCGGAATCCTGGTAGATCGGCGTTTGCGCAAACAGCGCAATGCTCGCGAGGATGCCCGGCAGGATCTTAATGGAAGAAAGCATATTTCGCCCCGAGGTGGCCGCAAGTCGGCCGCTCACATAGTTGACTCTTATTTTCAGGCCCTAAAGTCATCTTCAAATACGCCAACGGCGATGTCAAGGCGCGGCGTTACACTGATCCATGAGCCGCCCTCGATGATTGAACTCCTTCGCTCCAGTGCCACTCAACAGGCAGCTCTGATTCGCAAACGCGAAATTTCCTCCACGGTACTGATTCAGGCGCACCTGGCGCAAATATTCAGCGTGAACCCGGCAATCCGTGCGGCCATTGAGGTCTTTGAGGAGAAGGCTCTCGAGGAAGCGAAGCGCGCCGACGAAGCCATGGCGCGCGGCCAGGCAATTGGCCCACTGCACGGAGTGCCGTTCAGCATCAAAGATTCGATCGCGCTGGCAGGCACGGTCTCGACGGCCGGCACCATCGGCCGGCGCAATGCCCCGCCGTCGGCCGAAGACGCCACGCTCGTCGCGCGCTTGCGCAAAGCGGGCGCCATCCCGATCGCCAAGACCAATCTGCCCGACCTCCTGTTCGCGTTTGAAAGCGACAATCTCCTGTTCGGCGCCACCAACAACCCCTACGACCTGTCGCGGACAAGTGGAGGCAGCAGCGGCGGTGAAGCGGCATTGATCGCGGCCTGCGCGTCGCCGTGCGGCCTGGGCAGCGACGCCGCCGGAAGCGTCCGGCTGCCCGCTGCGTTTTGCGGGATTGCCGGCATCAAACCGACTTCCGGCCGCCTATCGAGAACCGGTCATTTCCCGCCCGCGGGCGGCTGGTTGGAAATGCTATGGCAGATCGGACCCATGGCTCGGCATGTGGAGGACCTCGCCACGATGATGTCGCTCCTGGTCGGCGGCGACGGCCGCGATCCGACCGTCATCGATATGCCATTTGACAAACCCGCCAGGGTACAGCTGCCGAGGCTGCGCGTCGCGTTTTACACGGATAACGGCTTCGCCGCGCCGAACGCCCCGGTAACCGCGGTGGTTCGGGCCGCGGCCAGCGCCCTCGCTTCCGAGGTTACTTGCGTCGAGGAGGCCCGGCCGGCATGTCTGGAGCAGGCCTACGACCTGGAAATGAAGCTCATTGGACCTGATGGCGGCGATTCGCTTCGACAGTATCTCGGGCAACTGGGCTCCAGCCGGATCCATCCGTTGCTCGCCGGCTGGCTGGATAAGCTGGAACGTTATCGTACCGGCCTGGATGGGTTCGCCGCCTACTGGGCGGAATTGGATCGCTATCGCGCGGAGATGCTCGCATTCATGGACCGGTACGACGCGATCCTCTGCCCGGCCTACACGCAGCCCGCGCTGCCGCACGGCGCTTCGATCCTCGACGAGAACTTTCGCGGCTTCAGCCACACCATGGCGTTCAACGTCGCGGGATGGCCGGCCGCCGTGGTCCCCTGCGGCGAATCGGAGGAAGGCCTTCCGATTGCCGTACAGGTGGCCGCGCGCCCCTATCGGGAAGATCTGGTCTTGGCGGTCGCGTCGATGCTGGAAGAAGCCTTCGGCGGTTGGAGAGCCCCGCGGTCGCTGTCGGCAGTAGCGTGACCGTTGAGTTCCCGCATTTTCCGCGCCGCGAACAGGGCCAGCTCCAGCGCCTGTTCGTAGTTCAGCCGAGGGTCCAGGTACGTTCGATAGGCGCGGTTTAAGTCTCCCTCGCCGATCGCGCGCGCGCCGCCCACACATTCGGTCACCGCTTCCCCGGTCAGCTCCACGTGCATGCCTCCGAGCCGCCCTCCGTTTGCTTTGTGAATCTCGAACGCCTGGTTGAGCTCGTTCAGGATCTCTTCGAAGTACCGCGTCTTCACGCCACCATTCGTGATGCGAGTGTTGCCGTGCATCGGGTCGCAACACCAGAGGACGTGGCTGCCCGTCCCCCGTACAGCCTCGATCAGCGGCGGCAGCAGTTCGGCGATCCGCTCGCTGCCCAAACGATGAATGAGCGTCAATCGTCCCGGCTCGTTCTCCGGATTGAGGAGCTCGATCAACTTCCGCAAGCACTGCGGTGACATTCCCGGACCGACTTTGAGGCCGATCGGATTTCGGATGCCTCGGAAATATTCCACGTGGGCGCCGTCCGGGTTCGCGGTGCGCATGCCGATCCAAGGGAAGTGGGTCGACAGATCGAACCAGCCGGCCTGCCGCGGAACCTGCCGGGTTTGCGCCTGCTCGTACGGCAGATGCAGCCCCTCGTGGCTGGTGAAGAAATCGATCACGTGCAGGTCCCCGGGGTGGGCTCCCGACAGGCTTTCCATGAAACGCAGGGAGTCGCTGATACTCCGCGCCATGCGCCGGTACTCCTCAGCCATGGGCGAATCCGTCACCCAATCCAGATTCCAGTAATCGAGGTGGTGCGGATTCACAAAGCCGCCCACTACCAGCGCCCGGATAAAGTTGATGGTCATGGCCGCGCGCTCATAGCCGCGGAGCATGAGCTGCGGATCGGGCCTGCGCGCCTCCGGCGTGAACTCGGCGCCGTTGATCAAATCGCCGCGATAGCTGGGAAGCGTCACGCCGTTACGTGTTTCGAACTCTTCCGTTCGCGGCTTGGCGTATTGCCCGGCGAATCGCCCCACACGCACGATCCGCTTCTGCGCCCCGTGCACCAGCACCAGGCTCATCTGCAGCAGCACTTTGATCTTATTGGCGATGGTGGCGCTGTCGCAGGTATCGAAGCTTTCGGCGCAATCGCCGCCCTGCAAAAGGAATCGCTCGCCCCGCGCAGCCTCCGCTAACTGCGCTTTCAGGCCGAGCACCTCCCACGAGGTCACCAGCGGCGGCAACTTTGCGATCTGCTCCACCACACGGTCCACCTCTTCCTGGCAGGAGTACGCCACCGCCTGCGCGGCCTGCTTGGTTTTCCAGGAGTCGGGTGACCAGTCGTTCATGGCTCGCTTCGCAATTCCCCGCTGGAACTAAATATAAACCGGCCGGCCACTAAATGCCCGGAGGCGAAGTACTGACGGATCCGCTCACGATTCGGACCGGCCTGTTTCACCGCATCCACGAAACATTCGACTGCTTCCGAAACCGGCGTGCCCGGGTTGAGCCGGAAGATCCAGGGAATGTTCGTCGACGTCAGCTTCTGGTCCGCCGAGAGCGCGATTACCGGAAAGAAAGTCTTCACGGCGAGCTGCTCGGCCAGGTGAGCCGCGGCGCGATCGGTGGCGATGAGGCCGATCGCGTTCTGCTGATAGATGAGGTTCACTAAGTCCGTCGACGATTTGCCCCAGGATGCTTCCGAGGGAATACCGACGAGGTGGTATCCGCGGATATTGAGCGATGCTGCCAGCTTATCTGCTTGCGGCCCAAACAGGCCGATCGTCGGTTGGGGCGTGGCCACATCCGCGGAAGGCGGGCCCGCGTATTCCACTTGCTGTTCTCTCAGGGAAGCGTACGGTTGGGTCATCGGATAGTGACGGAAGTTCATTTTGCCGTCTTTTACTTTGCCGAGATACAGCGGCGCGATGTTCTTCGCATTCGGGTCGAAGATCAACATGCCGGTGACCCCTTTGTACCGTTCCAGTCCGTACAGCGCATCGCGGATTGCGCCCCGGTTCAGCCCCGCCCGACAAATGGCGTCGAGCAGGAGGTTCATCGTGTCATAACCGAGAGCAGCGAAGGAGTCGACATGTGCCGCGTACTTCTCCGTGAAGCGCTTCTGAAACGCAAGCCAGTCCGCGTCATCGCGGTTTGGATCGAACGGATAGACGGCTTCCAGCCCCTCGGTGGCCTCCCCCGCGATACGGAACAGATCTTCTCCTACAACGCGGGCCGAGCCGAACACCGGCTGCTTCATGCCCATTTGCCGCATCTGCTTGAGGATCAGGCCGGCGGGCGCAGCGTCCGCCCAGAGCACGATGCCGTCGACTTCGGAATCCTGGATGACCCGCAGCTCGCGCGTAAAATCCGTATCGCCCGGCATAAACTTCTGCTCAATGATCAGCGGATGACCGAGCCGCCGCGAGGCATCGCGAAACTTGATCACACCAAAACGGCCATAACGCTCGTTGACTCGAAGCAGGGCAATCCGCTTCAGCCCGAGGTCTGAGTATATTCGCCGCGCCAGCGTGTACGATTGAACGCGGTCGTCCTGGATCGAGGTCAGTATCCAGGGAATGCCCGTTTCTGGAATCGTAGGGTCCGTGGCGGCACTGTTGACGATGGGCAATTCGGAGCGTAGGGAAACTCGCAATGCGATGTGAGTCGAATCGCCGCTGATCGAGCCGAGCATGGCCCAGACCTTGTCGTCGTACACCATCTTCACAATCTCGTTGCTGGACGATCCCCACAAAGCTCCGTCGTTATGGATCTTGAGGCTAAAGGGTTTGCCTCCGTAGCCGCCGCGCGCATTCGCCTCCTCGATGGCCATCTCGGCGCCATGCAACATGGACCGCCCCAAGACTTCGTCTTTATGCTCCCGTATCGGACCCAGGAATCCGATCGCGACTTCCGAAACCTCCGACGGTGGAACCGTGCGCACTTCGCGCGCCGCGCCGTTGTATTCGACTTCCTTGGTGTAATTTTCGTAATACGGCTTGGTAAACCGCGAGAAGGGACGCAGATCCTCCGGGGCCCCGCCATACGGCTCCAGCGTGCGGTTTGCAGGCGGCCCCGGCGGGTTGGCGCCGCAAGAACAGGACTGCGCCCACGCCGAAGCGCGGAATAGAAGGGCGACTGTTAGGAGGCAAAGCCAAACTCTCGCGCCTCCCAGTGGCGCGGACGATCGTTTTTTGTCGTCCGCGTCTTCGCTCGTAGCTGGCAGGCGACGAAAAGCGATCACCCGCCCCACTGTTGGCTCGAAGCACTCCACGGCCTTACTCCTTTCGCGGCGGGACGAACATCGCGATCGCTTCCATCTCCACCAGCAGATCGGGACGGCACAGAATCGCCTGAATCCCCGTGGAAGCCGGCAGCGGGTCCAGCTGCTGCTCCTGAAGGAAGGTCGTGCGCTCCTCATTAAAAGCCGCGTAATCACGCTCGATGTCGCGCAGGTAGCAGGTGGTTCGAACCACGTCCTTCCAGGTTGCGCCGCCGGCCTGGAGCAGCTCCGTGATGTTCTGATACGTGCGCCGCAACTGCGCCCGGAAATCTCCAACGTGGATGGTCTGCCCGTTTTCATCGATGCTGGCCGTCCCCGAAATCAGGAGGATCACCAGGCCATTGAGCTCGATGCGCATTCCGCGCGAGAACGAGCTCGGCCGCGGATACTTATAGGCTTCATTCAGCACACCGGGAGCGCTGATGGCGCTCTTCTCGAAATGTGTGATTTCGCCGATCTGATCGAGTGCTTCCGTGATGGTCATTTTTTTGTGATCTCCTGTCTGATCCGGATTCCGTGGCTGACACCTTTGGCGGTTGCCACCCAAATGTCGTCGCCCTGGAAATCCACTCCGAACGTGTAGTTGTGCGCGGGTGCGGTGTCGACGGCTACCGAACTCTTCTTCCCTTGCGCGTCCGTCACCAGCATTTCGGGTGCGTGCGTATCGAGCGCCGGCCGGTAGGTGGCCCACTGCTCGCCATCGAAGTACGCCAGGCCCTTGTCGGTCGAAAACCAGGTCCGGGTGCCATCCACCGACTTCACCTGGTTCAAGAAATTGCTGGGCAGCCCGCTATCCTTATCGAGGAAGTTCCGCCAGTTGCGCCCATCGTAGCGGCTGGCCCCGAAGTAAGTCGCCACCCATAGAATCTTGTTCACATAGCTCACCGAAGTCGTGATTTCGTGAATCAAGCCCTGGTCTTTAAACAGCACGATCTCGGTTTCGCCGTCCGGGTCGTTGTAGTCTTTCCAGTGCTCGGTTTTGACGTCGTACTCCAGCACGCCGCCGCCCCACACCGCGTAATAGACCTTGTCCTCGGCCGCGGTCACTCCGTAAGTCCAGATCTCGTACATCGGCGTGTTGCGTTCGTTGAAAAGGCTCCATTCGCCGGTCCGCTTATTCAGGCGGCTCGCGCCCGCTGCGGTGGCTACCCAAACGTAATCGCCCTGCGCGGAAACGCTGTAGACCACGTCGTTGGCTACTCCGCTGTTGAGCTGCGTAAACGTGTCGAAGCGGCCGGCCGAATAGCGGCTCAGCCCGCCCATTGTGGCGATCCACAGGTCGTGCGTCTGCTTGTCAAGCGTGACGTAGAGGACTGCGCGGTGCGCCAGGCCGTCTTCCGGCCGAAACACCTTCCACTTCCCGTTCTGGTATAAAGCCAGGCCGTTATCGGTGCCGGCCCAGATCCGGTCGCCATCCACGCAAACGCTGTAGACACGGTTGTCCGGCAAGCCCTGCGCGGTGGTGAAGTTCTCCCAGCGGAACCGCGGCAACTCACCGGCCGTCAGAATGCCTGCCGCTGCCGCCAACGTTGCGAAATATCGTCCGAGTCTCATAGCGTTTTCAGATACTCAATCAAATCGTTCAGTTCGTCTTTCGTCAGATCGTTGCTGACCCCGTGTTTGTCGTCCGGGTTGAAGACCGTCCAGATTTCCTCGAGGCTCTTCGCCGAACCGTCGTGCAGATACGGCGCGCTGTAAGCCACGTTGGTCAAGTGGGGAACGTCGATCATCGGCGAGCGGTCGGTCCACTTAACGGTTCCAACGTCTGCCAGTTGCTGGTTGGTGTAGTACCTGCCGGAATGGCAAAACGAACAGCGGTTTCCTTCCGGAATCGGCCTGCCGTCTTTACGAGTCGTTCGCTCGAATATTGCCTTGCCGCGTTCCTGGGCCGGTGTGAGTTCTCCGTTCGCCAAGCGGTAGCGATTGGGCCGCAACGGAATCGATGCGATGTACGTGACGAGATCGGCCAGGTCTGCGTCTCGAAAACCCTGCGACCGGAAAAAGAAGCGTTCGGTGCGCGGCCCGCATTCCGTATAGAGATCCGGATTGCCTCCATTCCACTTGAATGGCGCCGTGTTCGAGACGTCTTCAATCGAGCGGTTGTCCACAATGTCTACACCGAAGCCGTCGGGTTCCAAGTCCCACTGCAGGCCGTCGAACGTGGAATCCAGGTGGCAACTGGCGCACCCGAATTGCCGCTGGAATGAGAACGCCGAGGAATAAAACAACTGCTCACCGTGCCGTTGCGGCGTAATCACCTTCGAACCGCCCAGCGCGATCGTTCCCATGATCTGGCCCGCGGCCGTATCCACAATCGAAATCGTGTCGTCCAGTCGATTGGCCACATAAAGTTTGCCGCCGTCCGGTGACAAGACTATGTTTCTGGGATTGCGCCCCACCGGAATGCGGGCCAGCACATACCGCGCAGACGCGGAGAGATCGTTGACCAGCTTCTCGCCACCCGGCGCCCGCGCCGCTGCGATCAGCTTCTGGAGATCGAGTATGGCTACCTCGTCGGATCCACTGGCTGAGAGATAGGCGCGCGATTTGTCGGGCGCAATCGCTAGCCCGAACGGCAGCGAGAAGTAGTGCTCCAGCTCATCTAAAGGCAGTTGTACGACTCCGCCGATGTCTTCGCCGAAAACGGCAAGCGAATCGCCGAACGCCCAGCCGTGCTCCACATGCGCCAATGGGATCAGATTCTTTGGCCGAAGCTGCCCTGCAATCCCCAGCTTGCCATCCCGCGATAGGGCCACATGGAAAAGACCAGCGACGTTATGTAGCCGCGGCCGCGCGTCCACCGTACGGTGGCCGGTGTCGATCTCGGTGATTTCGGATTCGGACTCGGTCCGGAATTTCCCCAGATTGGGGTAGATGTGCGTCACATACACGCGCGAATCGGTGGCAGCGACATAACTCGCGCCGCGCCCGGCAGCCAGCCGGTTGATCTCCTTGCCGCTCCGCAGATCAATTACGGAAACGTCGTTGCTGATTCGGTTGGCAACATACAAAACTTCACCGCGCCCATCGAGCGTCAAACCGATGGGCTCGTACCCAGCCGCCAGGCTCCGGCTTACCGTGAGAGACACCGCATCGATCTCCGATACCGTATCGGCCCAGGAATTCGTCACGTAAATATGGCTTCCATCCGGGCTGAGTGCGATGCCGCGCGGCACGTGGCCCACCGGAATCCGTGCGACCACGGACGCCTTAACCGTGTCGGCCACCACCACCTCGTCTGTCCCTTCGCAGACGATGTACAAGCGCCGGCCGTCCTGCGAGAGTGCGATGTCGTCAGGGCTCGGATAGCGCCGGACCTCAGCCGAGGCTTGCCAGAATAGCAGGCATGCAGTGCACAGCACCAAGTGGGGCCAGGCTTTCAGCCTGCCGCCGGGCTTCGGCCCGGCGCGCCGCGCGGAAGCGCGGCGGCAGCCCGGAAGGGCTGCCCCACACTGCATACCCGACGTTATCATTTCTCCCGAATCTCCAAAATTTGGTTGGCCGCCACGTTCTCCAGCTCCTGCCGCTTTCCGCTCGGCCAATTCACGATGATCCGCTCAGCTTTGGTTGCGCCGCCTAGCCCAAAGTGCAGCCGCGAGTCATCCTGGCTGAGATAGCCGGAACCCGCCACCCGCTCCGACTTCTGCTTCATCCCATTGGCAACCACTTCCACCACAGCCCCGATCCCGTCGCGGTTGCTTTTCGTGCCCACCAGCCGAATCGCCAGCCAGTGCCCGGCACCAGCCGTCACGTTATGCAGCAACACTCCCGGCGCACCCAGGCTTACCAGGTATGCGTCCACCTTGCCGTCGTTGTCGTAGTCGGCGAAACAAGCGCCGCGGCCGACCGTCTTTGCCTGTAGAACGGCCCCGCCGGTTGCTGAGACGTCCTGGAATTTGCCGCCGCCAAGATTTCGGAAGAGCGAATGTTCCTGCGGCACCATGTGGATCAACCCGCCGTGGAAAATCAGGATGTCCTTGTAGCCGTCGTTATCGAAATCGTGAACTCCCGTTCCCCAACTC
>DATJAK010000214.1:0-24772 GCA_035516375.1 Bryobacteraceae bacterium | reverse complement strand
GATGGCGCGGTGGCGACCGACAGCAGCGGCGTGGTGATCAATGCCACCGGCAATGCCAGCCTGGATTCGGCCATCAACACATTGATCGGCCCGCAGGTGCAGCTTGGGCAAAATCCATGGCCGTACTACGACCAGGCGGCGATAGCCGATGCGGCCTTGCAGGCCGCCGATCTGGACAGGGATTACCTGGATTACTGGGACTCGCCGGGACCGGGCACAGTGAGTGTGACAACGGGCAGCCACATTGTTACGGGAATGGGGACGGCGTTCACGACAACGTTCTGTCAGGGCCCGGGGAATCCTACAACCCCGCAGAGCAGCGCTACCATTATCGTGTGGTACCCGACGGGCCGCATGGTCAATGGCGTGCAAGAGACCGGCAGGCGCCGCATGAACGTCAACTCATGCATCAGCGATACACAGTTGAATGCTTCGTTGCCTTCGGACGGCACGCCTTGGACCAGCGATGCTCAGCCCGGAGCCGGCCTGAACTACACGGCGGAGTTTCTTAACCACCTGTGGGAGTACGGAGGTGCTCCCGCCAATTATTACGACAACGTGCAGGCGTATTATGCGCTGTACTTCCGCAGCGGCATCGACAATTACCTGGCCGCTGCACGAAAGCTGGCCGACCGGTTCTGGACGTCACCGGAGATCGACCGCGGCATGGCCTTCAACGTGGGAGACTGGTTCGGCGCCCAAAACGGGCGGGCGAACGAGATTTCAGGCCTGGTGCTGCGCGCGCTCGACACTTTCGACGGGAATCCCGATATGTGGGCCGGGCTGCACAATGTCTGGACCTACACCGACTGGTTGCTGACAGCAGCCTATCCGGCTTGGACTTCGGGGGGAGGAATCGACCCCAGGGAATTTGGCTACACGCTGGCGCAGGCGGCTTATGGCGCCTTATGGGACACCGATCCGACATGGCAGGCGTACTGCCGGTCAATGATCGAAAGCAGTTTCCAGAGCAGTTCCGCCGGCATTTGGCCCAAGACCCTGGACCCGGTACAGCAGGGCTGGCTGCAATGGGTCGCGACCAAATCCACTTTCGACAGCGGCCAGGCGTGGAGCGGTGCGACCGTCACACTGGCGAACGGTTCCAACGTCGTCACCTGCAGCAGCGGTAACTGCGGCTGGCAGGCTTCGGATTTTGCTGCGTACGATGTGAATACCGGCTTGGCCTGCTCCAGCGGAAGCACGTCGTGCGGCCCGGTGCCGGTGCTGTTTACCGATTCGGCGGTTTTCCCGGCGGACAGCTCGCATACCGATGCCGTCTCCTATTGCTACCCGAACGCCTGCACGTTTATCGATTCGAATCACTTCACGCTCGACGGGCCGTATGCCGGCACATCCGGAATCCACGGATGGGTATTCGGCGTCGCAGGCGGGGTGGTCGGAGCAAACGTCTCCGGTGTGGTGGGCTGGGGCGCGCTGCCCTACATGGAAGGAATCCTGGGCTGGGCTTTCGATCTGGCAGGAAAGGCCATGGCCTGCAATGCTACTGGAGGACCCGCGGTGTGTGACGACACTACGTCGGCTACGGCTAATTCTTACAGCGCCAAGGCCATCAACTGGATCACTACATATGGAGTAATGCCAGGGTATTACGGAATTTCGTACATGGCCGGATTCCCGGCGTGTGGAACGTCTGTTGACGCGGGCAACCTATGGTGCACCAAGACCTACAACAATATTGCGTCCCGCGAGCTGATGGGCGACGCATACCGGGGGTTGGCCACCTTTTACCGCCGAACGGGAACACCGGCGTTGAAGACAATGCTCGACAACTGGTTCGCGGGAATGTGGGCCAAACCCGGCACCAACCCGCTGCTGCCATCGCCCGACGGTCAATACGACAGCAGCTTCGATCCGTCGGGCTGTTCCGGTTGCGGCTTCTTCCTGACGGACGGCGCGCCTTACTCGCAGAAGTTCTTCGGCCAACACTTCGGGATTTCCAACGAGGGCGGCTGGCCGGCTATAAGGCTGGGCTATTGAGGGATGCTTCCAGCAGCAGCCCTTTGATGCGCAGAGGACGCGGCGATATCGGCAGGGCTGCCTGGGCAACTCTGCACTCGCCCAGGTGTTAGGCTGAGAGGGGCATTGATATGCTCACGCAATCGAAGAGACGCCCTGACTTCGCGTGAACTCATGGACGAATTGCTTGACGCAGAAGAGGCCTGCTTGACGGCGTTGGCGAGGCCGGAGTTGCGCCGTGTCGGCGATCAGCTTGCGCAGAGCTTCGATGCATTTACCGAGCTGGCGAAGGTAACGGCCCACCCTGAGAGCGTGGCGCACTTGACGTCCTTGATCCATTCAGCGGAGGCAAACCCAGTCGGCCTCTCCAGGTGGCTTCTGCTTCGCGGATCGTTGCAGGCGATTCCCCGCGTTGCATCGTGGCGAGTATTTGGTTCGGTAAAGCGATTGTGGATCGAGGAGGTGCTGTATTACACCCAGCCCAGAGGCGATCTGTCGATTTTCGCGCCGGAACATGTCCGTTTTCGCGAGATGGCTCGAATCGTCACCTTGCGCCGGTATCCTGCAGGTCAATTCCACTGGGAGATCACCGGGTTTCCGCGCTCCTGGATTGCCCGTACTGCCATCTCGAAGTGGCCCCGCTTACTATCGACCCTCTCTCAAATGGGCGGATTTCAGCCCCTCGTAGAGACTCACATTAATGAGCGGCGGACGAACCGTCCCGTGTTGACTGAGTCCGAAGGCCTCCGCAGTTATTACCGGCTTGCGAGATCCATCGAACTGCAGCCCGAGGTTCGGGGCTTTATGGCATGCAGCTGGCTATATTGCTCGCAGACGGCCGAGGTCACTCCTCATTTGGCTTGGCTTCGGAAATTCTTCCTCGATAGAGGTGCTTTCATCGGCACGCTCGGTCCGGCCCCACCCGATTCAGGTTTTCTTAGCGGCGAGCTTCGGCGTACGCTGTATAATGACGGCCGCTACCGGCCCTTGATGACGTATGTTTTGTGGCCGCGAAGGAGCATCCTGGATTGGGCAAGAACCGTCGCGTTGGAAAAGACCGATCCCCGGGTGTAATGAGGGTGGCCCGTTCTAGGCCGGTTTCCCCAAAACGTCCGCGTGCTCTTCCCGCTGCGACGGTGACAAACTGGGCGGGTAGGTCCGCTTCGGAAGCATACCTGACATGCCGCAAATCCAGGAGTCGAACTCCACTTCCTGCACGGTTGAGATGTCAAGCACGCGAGGCAGAAGATACGGATCGGACTTTCGCGATGCCAACCCCGCATCACACGTCGTAGCTGACTCCACCCCACCGTCTCGCAACCATTCGGTCAAGCCCGGCACGCGAAAGTTTCCCGGGTAGCAGAAGTGCGACGCGGTAATTCCAGTCATCCGGAGTATCCGCTTCCTGTTCTCCTCGAGATCCCGCGAAAATCGGTCCTTCGTAGCGAATACCAGGTGCCGATGGGTGTGCAATTGAATGTCAGCGCCGGTGGCCACAACCTCCGCTACCTCTTCAGGGCTCATCAAGCACAAAATACGCTCGCGAATGGCACCTTCGAGATCGAATCCGACACTTCGACAGACCATCTTGAGAAGCTCATGTCGTTCGGACCCCGAGATACCGCGATCCAGGCAATACGTTTCGATGGCGCCGAAGGCCCGCTCGCACCCGCCCTCATCTAGTATGACCGGTTCCGGTATAACATTCGGCATGGTAAGCGGCTTGGCCCGAGACTTCCAAAGCACGTACGGCAGCATCAAATTGAACACCGGCCACCTTGAGTTCTCACTGTAGTAAGTAGTCAGGTAGACTGTGGCAGGAAAAGAGAACTCGCGCAATATCGGCCAGGCAACGCGATAGAAATCGTGAAAGCCGTCGTCAAAAGTGATGCTGACAGCGCGCTTAGGCAAGCTGCCGTTGGCCAGCCTGACCAGCGCCTCGCTCAGCGGCAAGACAGCACATCTTCGCTGCCGAATCAGCTCCATCCGGGATAGAAAGTGTTGGCGGCTGATGCAAAGGGCGGGGCGCCATTCGTGCTCGTCCGCCAGAGAAATGCTGTGGTAGCAGAGGATCGCCAGGCGGGTGCTTCTCCAGGGGCTGGACATTACTAGCGCGTTTACGCCAAAGGCATGCAGCAGTTTGAGCGCCGCCAGCTTGATACATCGAAGCATTGCAGCCTCTTACTTTACTTAGAGAAGGTCATAAAGGAATTTTAAAGTAGGACCGGGGATCACGATGTCCATTGGGACTCGAAAACTGTGCTAAATGTTACCGGGCACAAATGAGGCGCGACGCGTGTGTTTCGCCATTGCGCCGTGAGAATCGTCGTTCCATAAACCTTGCGGGCCAAACCCGGCACGAATCCGTTGTTGCCCTCGCCCGACTGGCTCGTAGTCAAAAACCACTGGCGGCCGCCCCAAGCTCTCAGCTCCCTCGTCTTCTTTGACACGAGGCATGAGTGTTTTTTATCTCAAGCTGATGGCCACTGTGTTTTTTAGAACCGCTTCGTTCAGGCGCCTCGTTTACGATATATTGCCGGTGCGCGTGACGCAGCAAATTTCCGAGCGCCTTGTGGGCCACCGACCAATTCGCCGGAGGGTGACCATTTTGCTATCCGGCTTCCGCGCTCAACTGGAAGAGTCCGAGGCTTCGGACCGAAGTTTTGGTCTGCTGTTGGGTGGTGTCTTTTTTCTGCTTGGCCTTCTCCGCTGGTTCAGAGGAGGCCAAATCCGTTGGTGGGCAGTGGCGGCCGCCACGGTTTCACTCCTGCTATCCCTGGCCTTTCCCGCGGTGCTGAGAAGTCCGAAAAGGGCGTGGCTGTTTCTCAGTTACCTGCTGGGCCGTGTGATCAACCCAATTGTTCTCAACCTGCTGTTTTTCGTTGTCATTACACCCGCTGCACTATTAGTAAGGCTCACGGGACGTGATCCCCTGTGCCTAAAACGCGATCCGAATGCGTCCAGCTACTGGCGCACCAGGACCGCCCCGGCCTCGGATATGAATCTTCAGTTCTAGCGGAGGGGAGCCGTTATGTCCACCGTTCTCGAGTTACTGCGATTTCTGGGAAATGGCAAGAAATATTGGCTGTTCCCGGTGATTGCTCTACTGCTCACCATAGGAGCACTGCTGGTGTTGGCCCAAGGCAGCGTAATCGCACCTTTCATTTACACGCTTTTCTAGGGCGCCCACTCCATGCGGATCCTCGGGATCTCCGCTTTTTATCACGACAGCGCCGCCGCGCTCGTCGAAGACGGCGAGATTGTCGCGGCGGCCCAGGAAGAGCGGTTCACGCGGCGCAAACACGACTCTTCCTTCCCCGGCAACGCTGCGCGCTTCTGCCTCTCAAAAGCCGGTGGCGGGCTGCGAAATGTGGATTACGTCGTGTTCTACGAGAAGCCGCTGCCGAAATTCGAGCGCCTGCTCGAAACGTACATCGGTTTTGCGCCGGCAGGTTCGGCTTCATTTCGGACGGCCTTCCCGCTGTGGATCAAGCAGAAGCTGTTTCAGAAGCAACTCCTGGAAAAAGAACTGCGCAAGATCGATGGCGAGTGGAATGGAAAGCTGCTCTTCACAGAGCATCACCAGAGCCACGCGGCCAGCGCTTTCTTCGCATCGCCGTTTGAGGGCGCGGCGATTCTCACAATGGATGGTGTAGGTGAGTGGCCTACCACCTCCTTCGCCATCGGCCAGGGAAACGAATTGAAGACCCTTCGCGAAATCCATTTTCCGCACTCGCTGGGGCTACTTTATTCGGCTTTCACTTATTACACGGGATTCCGCGTAAATTCCGGTGAGTACAAGCTGATGGGCCTGGCTCCGTATGGGCGCCCCCTCTATGCCAAGCAAATTACCGACCACCTGATCGACGTTAAGCCGGACGGATCCTTCCAGCTCAACATGGAGTATTTCAATTACTGTGTCGGCCTGACGATGACGAACCGCCGCTTCGATAAGCTGTTCGGCGGACCTCCCCGGAAACCCGACGTGGACGCGATCACCCAGCGACACATGGATTTGGCCGCATCCGTACAGGCGGTGCTGGAGGATATCGTTCTCAAGATGTCCCGGTCCCTGGCGGCCGATAGCGGCATGGAAAACCTCTGCCTGGCGGGCGGTGTCGCGTTGAATTGCGTAGCCAATGGGAAACTTCTACGGGACGGTGCGTTCCGCAGGATCTGGATTCAGCCGGCTTCGGGAGATGCCGGAGGCGCCGTGGGAGCTGCACTGGCAGTTCATCACCTGCACCTAAAAGAGCCGCGCAGGCCGGACGGCGTCCACGATGCCATGCACGGCGCATATCTGGGGCCCGAATTTTCGGACGAACAGATCGAGCAGGGGTTGAAGGCCGTGGGCGCCCAATTCCAGCGGCTCTGCGACGATGAGATGGTCCGTACGTGCGCCGCCGAACTGGCCGAGGGCAAAGCGGTGGGCTGGTTCCAGGGCCGCATGGAATTCGGCCCGCGAGCGTTAGGCGCACGTTCCATTCTGGGTGACCCCCGCTCGCCGCACATGCAGCGCACGCTCAACCTGAAAGTGAAGTACCGCGAATCCTTCCGGCCGTTTGCTCCCGCTGTTACGCGTGAAGCGCTGAGCGACTGGTTCGAGATCGAGACGGGGAGCCCGTACATGTTGCTGGTGGCGGACGTCAAAAAGGAGCGGTGTTTTCCGATGAACAAGGAAGCACAGCAACTCTTTGGCATCGATAAGCTCAACGTGCCGCGCTCGGAAATTCCGGCCGTCACTCATGTAGACTATTCGGCGCGTATTCAGACCGTCAGCGCCGATACGAATCCTCGCTTCTATAACCTGTTGAAGGCATTTGAACGCCTCACTGGATGCCCGGTGCTGGTAAATACAAGCTTCAACGTTCGCGGTGAACCTATCGTATGCACACCCGAGGACGCCTTCCGCTGCTTCATGGGTACGGAGATCGATCTATTGGCGGTTGGCAACTATCTTACCCGCAAGCTGGAGCAGGCCGGTGGGCTTCGGCGTGAGTACCATACGGCGTTTGCCCTGGACTGAGGTCGGCACGGTATGAAAACAGATAAGCGGTTCGTCGTGATCGCCGTTAACGCGGTGATTTTTGTCGCCTTATTGGGTGGGCTTGAGTTCACCGCGCGCAGGATCCAGATCCACCGCCTCGGTCGCAGGGCGCTGGTGGCGCAGGCCAGGATGGATCGATGGACCGCATGGCGGAATACGCCAGGCTATGACCGCGGCGACATCCACCACGATAAACAGGGGTTCCGGCATGACGAAGATGTCTCAATGGAAAAGCCGGCCAATACCGTGCGCATCTTCTTTCTCGGAGGCTCCGCCGCGTATGGCTGCGAGGGTCAGTACCGGTCGATGGATCCGGCGTGGCAGAGGATCTATAACCGAGACCTCATCGATACTTATCTGCAGAGCGCCCTTCAGCAGCGCCATCCCGAACGGCGATGGGAGGTCGTCAACGCGGCCGTCAATGAGTTCCGGATGCATCAGCACCTGGGCTTGATCTATACGCAACTGCTGCGCTATCACCCGGACCTGGTCATTTTCATGGATGGGCATAACGATATGAGCGGCATCATGTCGCAAGAGGAAGGCACCTATGATCCATTTGCTGCGACTCCTCACCAGGCCGAGTTCGACAACATGGTTTACCCGAAATCGTTGCGGTCGTTGCTGTTAATCAATACGATGTGGCTGCGCAACAACAGCGTGCTGTTCGACGTAATGTATCGCAAAACTCTGGCCCGGCAGCAAGAGAAAGCATATGGACCGGGGGCCGACCCGGCCGAACCGGTAACCTCCCCGGTTCGTTTCGGCGACATTCCCGCGGCCCAGCAGCGGCGTGCCAAAGCAAACCTGGCCCAGATCGATTACTATCCGCAAATGGCGCAGAGGCTGTTCGCGGCGCTCGCCCACGAGGGAATCCCGGCCCTGTTTTCCATGCAGCCCGAGTTGATTCTGAGTCCAAAGCCGCTCACCCCGATCGAGGCGAAATTTGCGAACTATACCAGGCAGATCTCGCGACGATACATCACCTATATGTACGAGCAGATGCAACCGGCGATTAGCCACCTCATGGCCGAGGCGGCGCAACGCGATGGGTTTGTCTTTGTCGACTTAGGCGACACGTTTCGAAGCGTGCGGGAGAAAACGTTTACCGACTACTGCCATATGACCCCTAGAGGCAACCAATTGATCGCGGACAGGCTGTATAAGGCCATGGAACCGGCGCTTATACCGAAGCTGGTGGCTTCTACCGCGGCTCCGCCGTATAGTGCCAGCTCACTCGGGCACGATGAAAGGCGTACACCTCAGTTCGCAGGCGCCATCACAATGCAACGGTGAGGAGCTTCTACCTGACCGGCGGCCGTCTTTCAAGCTCTACTCTTCTGCCCATGGTAGAAGATAGATAGCCCTCATGGAGACCGCACCGCGACCGGCGCTTTTGCAAATTGCTCCCCGGTTCTGCCAACCGCCTACCGCGGGGGCGGAGTTTCGCAGTCTTTATTTGGCATCGCGGCTGGCGCGCCATATGGCGGTCACGCACGCAGGTTTTCTGCCGCCGCATGCCAGCGCTCCCGCTGGTATAGATAAGCCGGACCACCGCTTCGTCGCGGTGCCGCGCGGCGGCGCTTATCGGATGGTGGATTTGGTGCGCGGCAGCCTCGGCCCGGTTCCGTTTTCCGTGTTGAACTATACCCGCGCCGAAATGACCGCGGCGGTGGGACGCCTGTTTCAGCAGCAGCCGTTCGACATCGTGGTGCTGGAGGGCGTTCACCTGGGCGGATATCTCTCGCAACTGCGCTCCGTTGCCTGCCGGCCGGCGGTGGTATGCGACTGGCACAATATCGAATCGGAGATTCTGGAGCGCTACAGCAAAACGGTCCGCGGAGCGCACCGGCGGCTCTACGCACGGCTCGCGGCTGGCAAACTGGAGCGCTACGAGCGTTGGTTCGTGAACCAGTGCGATATGCACGTGGTGGTGAGCGAGCGCGACGGCGAGATGCTGGCGCGGCGCTACGGGTCTACCGCGCCGGTGGTGGTGGTGGAAAACGGCGTTCCCCTGGACTATTTTTCTGCCAGCGGCGGCGAGCCTGGGGCCGTCCGGCGGTTTCGCGTGCTGTACTGCGGCGCCATGGATTACCACGCCAACGTGGAGGCGGTAGCTTGGTTCGCCGCGAAGGTGTGGCCGGCGGTCCGCGCTACCGCTCCGCAGGCCGTATTCACCATCGTCGGGCGCAATCCCGCGCCGGCCGTGCGGGCGCTGGCCGGACAGCCGGGTATCGAGGTCACCGGCACCGTTGCCGAGGTGCGCCCTTACTATCGCGAAGCCCTGGTGGCCGTGGTCCCGCTGCGCGTCGGCGGCGGCACCCGCATCAAGATTCTGGAGGCCATGGCCGCCGGTGTTCCGGTGGTATCCACGCGGTTGGGAGCGGAGGGGCTGCCGGCAGTTCCCGGGGAGCACTACCTGCTGGCTGATTCGAGCGCCGGGATACTCGCCGCCGTGGGCGACCTGCTGCGCAATCCCGAAAGGGCGGCGCTTTTGTCATCCGCCGCGCGCGAACTGGTCCGCCGGCGGTACGATTGGCCGGCGCTGGGCGATCAGTTGGCGGAACACCTGCTGGGCCTTCTTTCGAAGCAGCATATTATCCGGCGCTGACTGTGGGAAGCTTGAAGAATGGCCGCACGCGGCGCCGATCGTCTCCCACTGATGGTGGAGCATTTCCACCACGCCACGGTTTGCTCAGTGGGCGATATCATGCTCGATCGCTTCGTATGCGGCAGCGTGAGCCGGATCTCGCCCGAGGCGCCCGTGCCCGTGCTGCGGATCGAGCGGCAGCAATCCATGCTGGGGGGCGCCGGCAATGCCGTGCGAAATCTGCACGCGTTGACCTGCGGAGTCCGTTTTTTTGCGGTGACGGGCGACGACCCGGCGGCCGGCGAAATAGCCGCGATTCTGGGCGGCCTCGCGCGCTGCGTCTGGCATCTGGAGCGGGACGCGGGAAGGCAAACCACGGTCAAAACCCGCTACATCGCGGACGGCCAGCAAGTTATGCGCGCCGACGCGGAATCCACCCACCCGACACCAGCCGCAATGGTGGATGCCGTCTTCAGGCATTATCAGGCGGCCCTCGAAGAGTGCGATGTGGTGCTGCTTTCGGATTATGCCAAGGGCCTCCTCAGCGGCGAGTATGCGCAGCGGTTCATCCAAGCCGCCAGGGCCGCGGGCAAACCCGTGGTAGTCGATCCCAAAGGGCGGGATTTCCGCCGCTATAACGGCGCCACCGTGATCAAGCCCAATCTGAAGGAATTGAGCGAGGCCACGGGACTGCCGGCAGCTACCGCGGCAGCACGGGAGGAAGCAGCACACAGGTTGCTGGCGGAAACCGACACCGGGCACCTGTTGATAACCTGCGGCTCTGACGGCATGCTGCTGGCATCGCGCTCCGGCAGTATGCGGCAATTCCCGGCGCTGGCGCGCGAGGTTTTCGACGTTTCGGGCGCCGGCGATACTGTCGCGGCAGTGCTCGCCGCCGCCCTTGGCTCCGGCGCGCAGATTGAAGAGGCGGCCGAGGTGGCCAACCTCGCAGCCGGAATCGTGGTGGGCAAACGCGGCACGGCAGTGGTCACGCCACCGGAAATCGTGCACGAAATTCAGCACCGCTCGGTAATCACCGCCGGTGAAAAGGTGCTGCGCACGGAAGAACTGTTGGAGCGGGCGAGCGAGTGGGAGCGCCGCGGTTACCGCATCGGGTTCACCAACGGCTGTTTCGATCTGTTGCATCCCGGGCATCTTTCGCTGCTTGAGACCGCCCGCGCGAAATGCGACCGCCTGGTGGTGGGGCTGAACAGCGACGCCTCGGCGGCGCGCCTGAAAGGACCTGGGCGTCCGGTGCAGGACGAGGTGGCGCGAGCCCTGGTGCTGGCCTCTTTGCGTTGTGTCGACGCGGTTGTCCTATACGACGAGGACACTCCGCTAGAGATCATCCGCCGGCTCCGACCTGGATTGCTGGTAAAAGGGCGAGACTATCAAGCGCACGAAGTGGTGGGAGCCGACCTGCTACCGGCATGGAACGGGGAACTGCTGCTGGTGGATTTGGTCCCCGGGCATAGCACGGCGCGCACTGTGGCGCGCATGACAAATGCGGCGGGAAACGGACTGGAAGGGCCGCCGGAGCCTGATACAATTCTGAGGTGACGCGAGCCCGCGCGGTCTTGATCTGCCACGCGAGCGAGCCGTTGAATCGTTTCGGCCTGGCCCGGTGGATGGCTTCATTCCTGGACTTGGCCGCCATCGTCGAAATCCACGAACCGCCGGCGCGGTTGCGCAAACGCGTGGCGCGCGAATTCAAGCGCGTGGGGACGTGGCGATTTCTGGATGTGTTGGCCTTTCGCGCGTACAGCCGGGTGATGCTCCGCGCCCGCGACCGGGAGTGGGAAGAGCGGCTGCTGCGCACGCTGGAAGCGCGCTATCCGGAAATTCCCGCCACGACGCGCATTCTGGCGACGCCCAGTCCCAATAGCGCGGCGGCCGGACATCTGCTGCGCGAAGTACGGCCCGATCTGATGGTGGCGCGCTGCAAGAGCATTCTCAACGCCCGCATCTTCAAGCAGGCCTCGGTGGGAACGTTCGTCATGCATCCCGGCATATGCCCCGAGTATCGCAATGCCCACGGCTGCTTCTGGGCGATGGCCCGGCGCGATCTGGGCAACGTCGGGATGACGCTGCTCAAAATCGACGAGGGCGTGGATACCGGTCCGGTGTACGGCCATTACCGCGCGGATTTCGACGAGGTTGCCGAGACGCACAATATGGTTCAAAACCGGGTGGTGTTCGACAACCTGGATGAGCTGCGGGTGAAGTTCGAAGAGATTCTGGCGGGCACGGCGCGGACCCTCGACACCCGCGGCCGGCCTTCGCGCGCCTGGGGGCAGCCATGGCTCAGCAGTTACTTGCGGTGGAAGCGCGCGGCACGCGCAGCCAAGCCATGACAGCCATGCGAACCACCGCGCTGCTCTACCATGACATTGTGCCGCGCCTCCGCTATGAAGCCAGCGGCTTTCAGGGGGCCGACGCCGACATCTACAAGCTGGACTGTGACGAATTCCGCCGCCACATGCGGAGAATCGCGGCCGGCTCTGGGCCGCGGCCGCAGATTATCACGGATACGGATGGGAGCGAAGGCGAACGGCGCCTCCTGTTGACTTTCGACGATGGCGGCGTCAGTGCCATCGAGCACGCCGCCGGCATCCTGGCGGAATTCAACTGGCCTGGACATTTTTTCGTCACCACCGGCCGCATCGGTACCGCGGGGTTTCTGGACGAACAGCAGGTGCGCGTTCTGCGGCGCGCCGGGCACGCGATCGGCAGCCATTCGTCGACCCACCCACTGCGCATGGCGGCATTGAGCGCCGCACAGTTGGACCGGGAATGGAGCGAGAGCGTGGCGCGGCTCGAAGACATCCTGGGCGAACCGGTGGCCATGGCTTCGATTCCCGGTGGCTACTACAGCCGGGCGGTGGCATCGGCGGCGGCCCAGGCTGGAGTTCGCCTGCTGTTCACTTCCGAGCCGGTTACCCGGACGGCTACGGTGGATGGCTGCCTCGTGGTGGGCCGTTTTTCCGTGCAACAGGGCGTTTCGGAAGATTGGGTAGCCGCCGTGGTCGCTGACCACCTGCTCCCGCGAGCGGGGCGCTATGTTGCCTGGAACGGCAAGAAACTGCTGAAAGCCGCCGGCGGCACCGCGTGGCTGGCCGCACGCAAGGCCATCCTGGCTCGCCGGGCCGGGCGATAACTTGGTTTGGCGATGTACACTGTTTTCGTGTTACACTGAGCCTGTGGCGAAAAACGTAACCATCAGGATCTCCGACGAGACGGCGCTTTGGGCGCGGCGTAAGGCGGCGGAGGAGAATACGTCACTGTCACGGCTGGTCGCTGAAATGTTAGAACGCCAGATGCGGTTGACTGATGAATACTGGCGGGCTTTCGATCACTGGAAGTCGAACCAACCGCTAGCCGCCGGCGGAGCCGCGGGACGCCTCAGCCGTGAGGAAGTCCATGAGCGCCGGTGACGGGTTCTTTGTCGATTCGAATCTTCTTCTGTACTACATCGATCCCGTAGAACCGCAAAAGCGTGCACGTGCCGCAGATTGGCTGGAGGCTCTGTGGATGGCGGGAGCCGGCCGTCTGAGCTGGCAAGTGTTGCACGAATTCTACTGGAATTCCGTGAAGAAGATGCGTCTCTCGCCGGCCAGAGGACGGGAGATCGTGGAAGACCTCAGCCATTGGAAGCCGGTGGACACTTCGCTTGGTTTGGTGCAACAAGCCTGGCAATGGATGGATGTGGCGCAACTCTCGTATTGGGACGCTCTTATCCTGGCGGCGGCCGAGCGCTCCGGTGCCCGATACCTGCTCTCAGAAGACTTCCAAGGCGGGCGAGACTACGCAGGGGTTCATGTGCTGAATCCGTTCGATCATTCCCCCTCGGAATTCGCGTTTTGACAGGGTTTCCTAATTTCGTATGCGGTTGGGCACCATGCGCAGGCCGCTGGCGGATTCCTCGCCGGCCGCGCCCGCCTCATGGTATTCGGCGTCCTGGTTGACCCTCCAGGCATCCCACTGGCGGTTGCCCGCGATAATGTTTCGGGCGGTGAGCATGGCGGTCATCATGGCATGGTCCTGGTTATTGTATTTGTGCATGCCGTTGCGTCCCACCAGGTGCAGATTCGGATAGCGGCTTTCCAGCGTGCACCGCACCGTCTCCACGTGCACGGCGTAATGGTCGTCGTACACCGGATAGGCTTTCTTCTGCCGGATCACGCAGCCGTCTTCCACGTCCGCGGCGCGCGCCAGGCCGATCTTTTCCAATTCCGATTTGGCAAGCTCGATCAAGCCTGCGTCCGGCATTGTCCAGAGGCCGTCGCCTTCGAAGCAAAAGTATTCCAGGCCGTAGCAGCAGAATGCCGGGTCAGGCACCATTTCGGGAGACCACGATTTGTAATTCTGAATGCGCCCCACCTTGACGCGCGGATCGTGGATGTAGATCCAGTTGTCGGGAAACAGGTTGCGGTCTTTCAGAATCAGCCCCACGGTGAGAAAGTCGCGGTAGCGCAGGGAACGGGCGGCGGCCAGCGCCTCTTCTGGCAGACCGGGCTCCAGAAAATTGCCCAGCTCGCGGATGGGGATGGAAGAGATCACATGCTCGCCGCGAAAACTCTCCCGCTCACCCGCCGCCGTGGTGGCGGCGACGGTCCATTCTTCCTCCACGGCCTCGTAGCGGCAGCCCGATACTCTTCTTCCCAGCCGCACCTGGCCGCCCAAGCGCCGGACCTCTTCGGCGCATCGGTCCCACATCATGCCCGGCCCGCGGCGCGGATAGCGGAACGTATCGATCAACGTCTTGACCACCGCCGACCGGTCTTTGGCAACGCGCTGCGGCAGTAAAGCGTTCTTAACCGCGGTAGCCAGGGACAGTCCTTTGATGCGCTGCGCCGCCCAGTCCGCCGAGATCTCTTTACAGCTCATGCCCCACACCTTTTCCGTGTAGGTTTTAAAAAAGATGCGGAACAGCCGCTTGCCGAAACGGTTGCTCACCCAGTCTTCGAACGATTTCTCGCTGGCGTGCGGACGCGCTTGTGCCCATAGATAGGAAAGCATGCACAGCGTGGATTCGAAAATCCCCAGCTTGCTCAGCGCATCGAAGGCTTTGAGGGGATAGGCGAAGAGTTTGCCGTTATAAAAGATTCGCGACGACCGCGGCCGGTTGAGCAGGTCGCCGCCCAGAATCTCGGTCCAGAAATCCTCCACTTCTTTCGATTTGGAAAAAAAACGATGGCCACCGATGTCGAAGTGAAAACCCTTATAGTGAACCGTGCGCGAGATGCCTCCCACGTACACCGGGTCGGCTTCCAGAACCTCAACCGGGATGCCTTGTTTCGATAGCAGGTAGGCGGCGGTTAAACCGGCTGGACCAGCCCCCAGAATCACGACACCCGAACCACGTTTAGACATCGGACATTTAGCCTTAACTCCGCGGCTGCTTCCACTTGCGGGCCTGCAAAGCTGCAGCCGTTATTGTACACTGAGTACCTGCAACTTTGCGTTTTGTAAGGCATTAACCTGGCTATATCTTTCGTGAAGCCGATTCCTGCGCAGCGCCACGCGGCGGTTCATTACGTCACGCCATTTTTGGTTTTTGTAGGCGTCATGGGGACGGAGCACACCCTGGCGGTGCCGCCGCAGATTGGATATCCGGTACGGATAGGGCTTACGCTGCTGGCGCTGCTCGCGGTGTCGCGGCGCGAGGTAAAGTTGCGTCCGGCGAGCCCGCTCGCGAGCGTGGCAGTCGGGCTAGCCGTCTTTGCCGTTTGGATTGCTCCCGACGCGCTGGTGGGATACCGGCATTATTGGCTGTTCGAGAACTTTCTGACGGGCAAGGGGAGCGGCGCGCTGCCCGCGGATTTGCAGGGCAATCTCTGGTTCCTGCTGATTCGCGGCTCGGGATCGACATTGCTGGTGCCGGTCATTGAGGAATTGTTCTGGCGCGCCTGGCTCATGCGCTGGCTGATCGATCGCAATTTCCAGCATGTGGCGTTGGGAACCTACCTGCCCTCCGCGTTCTGGCTGACAGCGGTGCTGTTTGCTTCCGAGCACGGGTCGTACTGGGAAGTGGGGCTGGCAGCCGGCATTATCTACAACTGGTGGATGGTCCGCACCAGGAGCCTGGCCGATTGCATTCTGGCCCACGCCGTCACCAACGGCGCTCTGGCCATTTATGTGGTGTTCGCGGGAGCGTGGCAGTACTGGATGTAACCGGGTCAGGCCGCAGGCCGATAGAGTGGGTTCGGTTTCGCGGAATTGCCCAGTGCGTCCGAAGTATACTTAAAGCGCAGCGCCTAAAGACCTGGAAAGTTAGGATGAAAATCACCGAAGCGCTTAAGATTCTTCAGGCTGCCACGAGCCGTCCGGCCGATCTTACATACCAGGTTCTGCTGATTTGCGGATTCACGCCTTTGCACCTCGGTACCTTCCTCGCCGCGCATCTGCAGCAGCGGTTGGCGGACCGGAAGGTATCGGTCTCCACCGGGCTCTACGGAAATGTCGCCGGAACCCTGGAATCCTTGAAAGAAGTCCAAATACAGGCGGTGGCTCTTGCTCTTGAATGGCAAGATCTCGATCCACGTCTGGGGTTTCGCAGTGCCGGTGAATGGGGGCCTTCGGCACTGGCGGACATTCTGAACGTGGCGCGGACCATGCTGGATCGCATGGCCGCGGCAATCGGGAATGCTCCGGCGGGCGTACCGGTGGCCTGCTCGCTGCCCACGCTACCGCTGCCTCCGATGTTTCATACGCCCGGCTGGCAGATGGCGGAGGCGGAGCTGGAGCTGGAAAGAGTGCTCTTGGAATTTGCCGCGCAGTGTTCCAGACGCCAGGGCTTTTCGCTCGTCAACCGGCAGCGGCTGGCGGAGGAATCTCCGGCCGCGGCGCGGTTCGATTTCAAATCGGACCTCGCGACCGGCCTGCCTTATACGGTTCCGCATGCGGACCGGGTAGGCGCGGCTATCGCTCCGCTGCTGGCGCCGGCGGCCGCCAAAAAGGGCCTGATCACCGATCTCGATGACACGCTTTGGCATGGCCTGGTGGGGGAAATCGGGCCGGAAAACGTGACCTGGGACCTGGCGAGCCACCACCACCTGCATGGGCTGTATCAGAAATTGCTGGCGGCGTTTTCCGAAGAAGGCGTTTTAGTGGGCATTGCCAGCAAAAACGATCCGGCCATTGCGGGGCAGGCGTTCGCACGGCCGGACATGCTGCTGCCGATGGAACGCGTTTTCCCCGTGGAAGTGCACTGGAGCGCGAAATCGGGATCGGTGGAGCGGATTCTGCGGACGTGGAATATCGGCGCCGAAAGCGTGGTCTTCGTGGACGATAGTCCCATGGAGCTGGCCGAAGTGGCGGCGGCCCACCCGGGAATCGAATGCATCCCTTTTCCCGCCGATGACTCCGCCGCGGGATATCCGCTGCTGCGCCGCCTGCGCGACCTTTTCGGCAAACCGCGGCTGGCCGGGGAAGACGCCATTCGCCTGGAGAGCATCCGGCAGGGAGCGGCTTTTCAAAACGTCGCGCACGAGGGCGCTTCGGCGGAAGCGTTCTTGCGGCAGGCGGAGGCCACCATCACGCTGGATTTCGACCCGACATCGAGCGACCCGCGCACACTCGAGCTGGTCAACAAAACCAATCAGTTTAATTTGAACGGCGTCCGCTACACCGAGGCGGAATGGAGCGGCCGGCTGGCGAGGCCGGGCGCGCTGCTGCTGGCCGCCAGTTACCGCGACAAGTTTGGACCCTTAGGCAAAATTGCCGTCATTGAGGGCCAGCAAGAAAGCGGAACGCTGCGCATTGGAACGTGGGTGATGAGCTGCCGGGCATTCGCGCGCCGCATCGAGCACCAGTGCCTGAAGGCATTGTTTGAGCGCAGCGGGGCAGGGAAGATGGTGTTCGATTTTGTGCCCACTGCCAAAAACGGTCCCTTGCGCGAGTTTCTGGAAAGTATGGCGGGGGCCATTGTAGACGGGCCGGTGGAACTGGCGCGCGCGCGCTTCGAGGCGGCGTGCCCCCCGCTGTATCACGGCATCGAAGAAACGCAAACGAGTAGAGAGACATGGACCCAATCGCAACCCGCTTGAGCAACTGTTTTCAAACTGTTTTCCCAAATTTGCCGGAGCGCGAAATTCCCGCCGCCCGCCAGAGTTCGGTAGCGGCTTGGGATTCCACCGCAGCCATCATGCTGGTCAACGTGATCGAGGACGAATTCGGCATCCAGGTGGATTTCGACCGCCTGGCAGAGCTGGATTCTTTCGAAAGCATTTGCCAATACCTCAAAGAAGGGCAGGCCGCCGGCGGCGCCGATGGATCTGCCGCTTAACTTCCATCACGTGGGATTCGTAGTGCCGGGTATCGCCGCTACGGTGGACGGTTTTGTCCGTTCGCTGGGAGCGCAGTGGGACGGGTGTGTCTACGAAGATCCGCATCAAAAGGTAAAGGTGACGTTCCTGACCACGCGGCCGGGCGACCCGCAGATTGAACTGGTGGAACCCGCGGGGGAAGATTCTCCCGTGCTGCGCTTTCTGCGGGAGAAGGGAACCGGCCTGCACCACGTTTGCTACGAAGTGGAGGATCTGGAGCGCGGCATGGCGGCGATGAAGACGCGCGGCGCGATCATAGCCCGGCGTCCCAAGCCGGCGGTGGCGTTTCAAGGGAGGCGCATCGCCTGGATGCTGACGGCGGAGAAGCTGCTGGTGGAGTTGTTGGAAATTGCAGCCAAAGCCTGAGCCTAAGCCAAACCCGCTGGCGGGCAGGCAGCGGAATCCCGGTAGATGGGCGCGGCGGCGTTCTTCACCACCACCCGGGCTGGGTTTCCCATCGCTACCGAGTAGGGCGGAATATCGGTTACCACTACGCTGTTGACTCCGATGATGGCGCCCTCGCCGATGGTGACTCCCTTGAGAATGAACGAATTCTGGCCGATCCAGGCATAGCGGCAAATGCGGATGGGTTTGATTTCTTCCGGCCGGGGCGGCAGATCGGCAATTCGTTCGGCGGTGTCCTTGGGGTGCGCGTCCGAATCCATGAAGCGCACGCCGCTGGCGACGTTCACATCGTCTTCAATGACGATTTCCTTGTTCACCAGAAACACCACATTGTGACCGATATCCACGCGGTCGCCCAGCGTCAGCCGCGGCTCGGCGAAAATTCCTCCGCTCATGATATCCACCTGGCCGAAAAAATTCACTTGATTGCCAACCCGGATCCTGGCATGCCCCACTACGTACGGCATGCGGCAGACGCGCAGTTGAGCCCCCGCCGACTCGCATCGGGCACGGAAGAGAGGTCCGTTATAGAGGTAAGCTCGTAAGAACCCAAAAGCCCGCCAGAGACCCTGGTGCAGCGCGAAGAGAGCTCTCATCAGCGGATTCATAAAACGGGGAACTGGCAGCATGCTCGACAAAATGACGGAGGCGATTTTTTTCAGTCGCCGGTAAAACGGCGTCTGGCCGCGCCTGGTCTTGAGGAGAAATTCGTCTACCAGCGGCAGATTCATAACTGTTATTGTGTGCGGACTTAACGGAATTTCTCGGAGTTTGCCGGCTCTCCCCGCGGCTGTGGGGAGAGTTTTCGTACCGCGCCGGGGTTCGTTATGTTAACTACCTAACTTGCGGGAATTCTAATAAAATATACATGTCTGAATATTGTGAATACATTCACACCTCAGGTTTCGATTATCGTCCCCCTTTACAATAAGGCGAAGTATATCTTCGATACCTTGCAGTCCATCCGGGAACAAACTGTACGGGACTTCGAGGTCATCGTAGTGGATGACGGCTCGGCCGACGGCGGCGATGCGATTGCCGCCGGCTTTCCGGACCGCAGATTCCGGCTCATTCGTCAGGAGAATGCCGGCCCCGGTGCGGCGCGCAATCGCGGCGTTCGCGAGGCGGCCGCGCCCTATCTTGCTTTTCTCGACAGCGACGACTGCTGGCGGCCCGGTTTTCTCGAAACCCACCTGCGCATGCTCGCGGAACATCCCGAAGCCGCCGCGAGTGCGAGCGCGACCTACGACCGCACCGGCGGCATACCCTCCCCGGGGCAATGGAAAGCCCGCGGTATCCCCGAAGGAATCTATCGGGTTTCCGCTCATACGCCGGCCCGCGTGTTCTCCGCCATGGCCAGCTTCATGACGCCCTGTACGGTGGTGGCGCGGACCGGAGAAGTGAAACGCTGGGGCGGCTTTCACGAACAAAACTGCCGTTTTGCCGAGGATTCCACCTTGTGGGCCAAGATGCTGCTGTATACGCCGGTCTGCTTTAGCCTCGCCCCCTTGACGGAGCTCAACCGCGAAGCTTCGGCACTGAGCGGGAATTACCGCGGAGCGCGCCCCGTGGAGCCGTACCTGGGCGACCCCGAACTCTTGCGCGGCGTCTGTCCGCCCGCATTACGCGGCTTGCTGGAACGGTTCTACGCGCTGCGCGCGTGCAAAACCGCCTGTATGTTCAGCTTCTGGGGGGAATGGCGGCGCGGACGCGAATTGGTTCGCCGGTTCGTCTCCCTCCGCCACTGGCGCGAACCGTTATTTTTGCCGGCGATGCTGGGGGCCACTCCCTTCGGCGGTTGGGCAGGCCATCTGGTACGCTCCGTAGGAGTGCGCCGGCCGGCGGCGCCGGTTCCGGAGCCCGTGCCGGCCAAAGCGCTCGGTAAAGTAGCCGGCGCGGGGAAATAGACTTTATCCCTTGAGAAATTTCGCTTGTAGCCGGCCGGCTGCCGCCAGGGCCAGCGTCCATTCGCCCGGAGTCGGGAATCGCAGGACCCAGAGAGCCATGGGAAATAGCACCAGCGACAGCGTTGCCGAGACGATCGAGACCGCTAACGTCGCGTGACCGAGCGCGAAGTAGGGGACAAACGCCGCCGCCGCGGCCGCCCCCACTTTGAGCAGCCTGGCCGCTTCCACACGATACGGCCGCAAATGGTGGGTCCAGACTATCGACACAACAGCCAGCAACAAGAACGCCGCCAGGGTGGCATAGGCCGCGCCCCAGATGCCGTATTTCGGAATGAGCAGCAGGTATCCCGCTCCGCATATCACGGCCCCTACCCAATTGCAGACCGCGTCATAGCCGGGCCGGTTTTCCACCAGGAAGAGGCAGCGCACAAAATCGCCGATCGCCCGGAAGTAATAGGCGGCCACGATCAGCGGCACCAGGCCGGTCGCGCTCCGGAAAGCGGGCGCCACCATGATGCGCAGCGCCGGCGGGGAGCACACCACCAGAAAGATGGCGCAAAACGAGATGCCCGCCATCACGTAGGTGAAAGTGCGCGCGAATACGTGGTCCGCATCCTCCCGCCGCATGATGGGAAACACCTGCGCGCTCCAGTAGGTGTGAAATGAGCCGTACACAAACGCCAGCATCATGCCGATCTTATACGCCAGGACGTAAATCCCCAGGTCTCCCAGGGAACGGTAATGGGGAAGAATGAACCGGTCGCCTACGTTCACAAAGAACATGGCAATTCCGGCGAAGCCGAGCGGCATGGCGTACTTCATCATGCGCACGAAGGTTCGCCACTCGAACTGCGCGCCGAAACGGCGCACACAATGCACTGCCAGCGCGCCCGTGACCAGTATGGTGGCCACGATGGAGCTATAGCAGAGCCCCAGCACGCGTAATTTGAGCAGCGCCACAAAAACGATTGTCCCGGCCATCTGCAATATCAGCCGGAAGGAAGACATGAGGGTATAGGCAACCGGCCGGTTTTCCACCCTAAGCAGACTGTACGCGGCCTCCGAGAGAAAAGAGAGCGGCAGCAGGAGTAATACCAACGCAAGATAGCGCCCGGCCGCGGCATCGCGAAAAACCAGCCTGGCTATCGGCGTCGCAAACGGCCGCGTGATCAGCAGCGCCAGCAGTCCCAGCAGTGTGGCTCCCACCAGGCTCGTTCCCACGATAGAGCGCCGCCTCTCGTCGGAATCCTTCTCGAAATAGAAGTAGCCCAGGGCCGATCCGAAGCGTGCGCCCAGCAGCAGCGAAAGCACGCTGGTGGTCTGTTCGAGAAGGTCCGCAATCCCAAAATCGGCGGTCGTGAGACACCGCGTGGTAATCGGAATCATCAGCACGCCGGCGAAACGCTGTGCGATGAAGCCGAAAAGGTAGATTCCACTACCTTGCAGAATGTCTTTGAAGAGGCGGCGGCGATGGACGGGAACTGCGGGAACGGGGGAGGACATGGAGTCGCTTATTCTTAATCCCGGTTCGAACGCCGGCCGCGAATCCAGGCAGCCACGGCCGATATTACTTCAAACGAATCGATCTATTTTAACAGGCCGTCCGGATGACTTCAGGTTCTTTATTGCGCGCGTAGCAACGCCTCGGCCGCGTCCTGCAGACGGCTCCGTGCCCGGATGAAAAGGACATCATGCTGGCCGGCGAGCGGATTCCCAGCGCGCACCAGGTAGAGCGAGGGAGCGAAGAGCTTCAGCTTCCACTGTAGCCGCGCGATATAAGGAACAAACCCCAGATCGATCATCCCGCGATATAACTGATCCGCGGATGCGCCTTGCGAAGCCAGCCATTCAGGTGTCACTTCGACCGATACCGCGCTAACCCGCGAGAGTGTCCGGCGTAATCCACCGAGCACCCGGAATTCGAAACCCTCCACATCAATCTTTACAAAGACATCCCCGGGGAAATCGCGGCCGGCCAGTACTTCGTCTCCACGAACGATTTCTACTGTAAACGTACGCGCCGGCCTGGCTACGCCACGCAAGGTTGAAGTGCCGGTATGTGTGTCGTCGGTCTGTGTCAGTTCAGCCTTGCCGGGTTTGTCGCCGAGCGCCAGGTTCAGGGCCTCACAGCGAAACAGCCGGTTCATTGCCATATGCGCCGTCATAACCTTGAACGTTTCCGGGTGGGGCTCAAAGCTCAATACCAGCCCCTTCTCGCCCACCAGCCGGGATGCCAGCAGCGAATGATAACCAAAGTTAGCCCCGATATCTATGTAAGTGTCGCCGTTTTTCAAAAAGTGCCGCAATACCGCCTGGTGGGTTGCATCGTAGAACCTTCCCCAGTAATAGGAGTATCTTCCGGAATAACTTACCAGGTCGGTAGTTACGATGGCATCCAGACGGCGGTCCCAGTAAGCCCGGTAGCGCGGGTTGGCCTTGCGAAATTTATTGTCGGCGCCAAAGCCGGCGCCCAGCCATCCCAGAAGTTTCATACTGGAACGGGGAGACCGGACCAGGATCGGGCGCATCAAGTCGCAGAGCATTTCAAATTCTCCGGAAGAGGAAGTCCCATTATAAGTGGCGCTCGCCGGCTTAATGGGCTCGTGTCCGCCACCATGCGGCCACCTGGTCGATGATGCGCGCGTAGAGTTCCTTTGTGCCGCCGATGCGAAGCGCATAGGCGTGTCCGGCGGCGGCGGTCCGCCGGCGAAGTTCGTCATCTTCCCACACCCGGCGGATCATGGCCGCCAGCGCCGCCGGATCTTCCGGCGGTACGGTGAGGATCTCGCCCCCGGTGAAGACGTCAAGCATGCCCGGCCCCTCGGAACCAATCACGCATTTGCCGAGCCAGAGCGAATTCAGGCAGACGCTGATGCCGGCGGACACCAGGCTGGTTTTTAAAATGGGCACGACGACGATCTTGGCGCCGCGCAACACCCGGATTTCCGCCGCTTCCGAGAGGTCATAGTCGAGGCATCGGACATTGGGCGGCAATTGGTCCAGGGGCCGTGAGAAGCGGCCGCAGTGCTGCGGCAGTTGCGCCAACGCGGGCGGAGTAATCGCGCCCGGATACTGCGGCAGCATTTCCATGGCCTCCAGAAAGGTGTCGAAGTCCCGCATCGACCGGCCGAAAGCCAACACGTAAGCGCCGTCGCTGCAGGGCTCGGCCCGGTTATGGTCCGATAGATTTGGCTTAAATGGAATGAAACTGCTGCGGTCCGGACCGATGCCGTAGACGGATTTCAATTTGCGCAGGTCACGGAAATAGTGAATATAGTGATCGATGCGTGAAAAGAGAAAACGCCGCAGCGGAAGCAGGAGCTGTTGGGAAAGACCGGTTGGCGGGCGCAAAACAATATCCACCGAGACCAGCGACGGAAAAGCACGTAACGGGACCAGGGATTCGGCGGCGAGTCTATAAGTGAGCGGCGGATCGCAGTTGATCAAAAAGACGGCGTCCGGTTCTTTGCGGCGCTCCAGAAACTCCACGGCAGTCGCCGCATAGAGGCTGCGCCCCTGCTCTCCCGACGAGCTTATCCACCGCTCGGGAAAATCCGCAAAGTTACTGACGATCACCATGAGGCTGGATGGATGGCTTTCCGTCTCGGCCGGAACTGCCGATTTTAGCGAAACTATATCCGCTTCCGCTAGTGTCAGAACTTCGTGGGGCAGCTTGGCAAGCTGCGGCCGATTGGCAATCGGCCCACAGTTGCCCTCGCCGCCGCGCCGAGCTTGTACCCGAAGCTGGCCGGTTGTTAAGATGGCAGGTCTATCGCCGGCCGCACAGCCTCACTTGCGCCGCCCTTATGAAATGGACAGCCCGTAGCAAAACCCTGGCTGTGAATCTACTCGATATGAGCGGCGCGGGACTCTTCTTGCGGCCATTCTACGGGGGACAAGGAGCGATTCTTTGTCTGCATCGCGTGCTGCCGGACGACGTCCCGACGCTCCAGCCAGGGATCGTAGTGCGGGTCGTGCAGTTGCGGGAAGCGCTGCAGTATGCTCTCGGCCATGGCTGGGACCTTGTTTCTTTAAATGAAGTGCCGGCGCGGCTCGCCGCAACAACTCGCGGCGGCCGGCGCTTTCTTGCCATTACTCTGGACGATGGATATCTGGACAACATGGTGTACGGGCTGCCCCTGTTTGAAGAATTTAACGCGCCGTTTACTATTTTTCCGGTTACTGGCTTTATAAGCCGCTCGGTGACGTGCCGGCCGGGCGTTGTGGAAGCGCTACTGTTTTGTTCGGACAGGATCGTCCTGGAGGACCCCTCCCGGGGCGCGATGGAATACGGGGGCCGATCCCTGGAGGAGAAGGCGGCAAGTTTCAGCGGCATTAAACAGCTTCTGGGGCAGCCGTGGCTGGAGCACAGCTTGACCTCCGCCTGCGGCGCGGCGGGGCTGAATATCGCCCACATTATGGACCGAAGATATCTTTCGTGGGAACAATTGGGCGTGCTTTCCCGCAATCCTCTGGTGACCATCGGGGTTCACACCGTGTCGCACGCGGCTCTGGCAAC
>DATJAK010000213.1:0-44630 GCA_035516375.1 Bryobacteraceae bacterium | reverse complement strand
GATTTGCGCGGCTCGGCGAGTTCGAGGGCACGGTGGAGGCTCAACTCCATCCGGCGGATGGGTGGATGCCGGCGCAACTCAATCTACCGCTGCCGGAATTGGCCTGGCTGCGCACCGGAGATACGGCGAAGGTCGAAATCGAGCTGGATGAAGGCAGCGCCTGGCGGCTGGGTCCCGGTTCGCTGGCGGAAATCTCTGATTACACGCGGCTTTCCACTGGCCAGCGGATCACGCTGCTGTCGCTCGATCGAGGCCTGGCGTACTTTACCGGCGAACCGGAGGGCAAGGATGCTCTGACACTTGTAGTGCCGGGGGCGCAGATTACACTCCGGCAAGGGTCGCGGGTGCGCCTGGAAGCGCAAGAGTCGTGGAGCCAGATCGCGATCATCGAGGGCTTCGCGCGTTTCTCTTCGCCGGCTGCCGAAGTGGATCTGCACCAAGGCCAGACCGTGCGCGTGGAGCCTGCCAATCCGGCGCGCTTCTTTCTCTATCGGGAGGTAACCCCGAGGGATCTCGATCGCTGGAGCGAAGACCGCGACAAGGTGCTGGCCGCGCCGATCTCCGCCCGACACGTGCTGGAGCGTTACGGCCTCGCCGACCTCGACGCGAACGGAGAGTGGATCGCGACTGAAGACGCGGGCACGGTTTGGAAGCCAAAAACTGCCGACGGGTGGGCGCCCTACCGGGATGGGCATTGGCTTTGGTATGACACGCTCGGTTACACCTGGGTGAGCGAAGACGCCTGGGGTTGGCTGACGGATCATTATGGCCGGTGGTTGCAAAAGGAAGGGACGGGTTGGATCTGGGTACCTTCGCAAAGCACGGTTTTCAAGCCCGGCGAAGTGTATTGGCTGCTCGGCGGGAAATTCGCCGGATGGGGCCCGCTGGCGCCTGGCGAGGGGTGGACGCCGGCCACGCAACCGCGACAGTTCCTGAACGCCAACACGACCTACGCGCAGTTCCGGCAGAACGCGCGGTCGATCGATCCGGCGGGATTTAAGGACCGGCCCAAAGATCCGCTGGGGGCAGCGGTGTTTGTTCAGGCTCTGCCGTCTCCGGCGTTCATTGCCTCCCGCCTGGAAGCAGTGCGCCCGATCCTGCGCGCCGGCAGTACGCGCGTGGTTCCGGTTGTGCCGGATGTGACGTTCCAGAACGACCCAGTCACGGGAGCTGCGCAGTCGCAGGATGATTCCCAGGTGGCTGTGCTGACGAATCCGGGCGCGGCGGATCCATCCGTGGTGGTGACGCAGCCACCGCCGGATCTTCCGCCGCTTCAGCCGCCACAATCGCCGGACGTCTACTATCCCGCCTCCACCTACACCAGCATTGTTGTGTTGAACCCTCCGGAACGTTCCGATGGTCCCACCTTCCGGCGGCCAAATCCGGCTCAACCCGCGGGTAATCCCGTAGCGCCAAATCCCCGGTCGCCAACCAACCCGCCGCCAACGCCGGGACAACCGGCGCCACCGCCGTCCAAGCCGCCGGAACCGGTGACTGGTGGCAATCCGCCTCCGCCACATCGCCCGGAACCACGGCCGGAGCCTCTGCCCCAACCACCGACGACGACGCGGCCGGCCCCCGCGCCGATACCAGCGCCCGCGCCGGTCAAAGTCAGCCCGCCGGCTGACTCCAAGAATTAGGCAGACAGCGCTTTCCGAAATCACGCGGCTGTTACACTGGCAGAAGCCATGGCTGTCGATGCGGTGCAGGGGGTGCTGAACCTAAACGCAGTTGCGGAAACGCGCGGAGTGCGCGAATGCCTGCAATGGTTCACGCGGGAAAAGCACTGGATCAACGACATTCACCTCCAGCTATGCCGCATCCCCGCGCCTACGTTTTTAGAAGGGGAGCGGGCCGCCTGGTTCGTCGAGCAGCTGCGCGGTTTTGGATGGGACGCTGCGGCCGATCGCGCCGGAAACGTGATCGCGACATTAGGTGAAGGGCCGTACGTGGCGCTTACGGCGCATCTCGATACGGTTCTGGCGCCGCGCAGCAAGGACGACATTAGCGTGGAAGCCGATGGGCGTTTCCGAGGCCCTGGCGTTTCCGACAATGGCGCCGGGCTTGCGGCGCTGCTGGCCATTGCCCGCGCGTGGAAACAGGCGCCGCACATTCCCGATCTGCGAGCGGGGCTGCTGTTGGTTGCCAACGTCGGCGAAGAGGGCGAGGGCAACCTGGTGGGCATGCGCCACCTTTGCAAACAATCTCCGCTCGCCCGCAAGATCGCGGCCTTTGTGGTGATCGATGGCGCCAATACCGACCATGTCACCACGCAGGCGCTGGGCAGCCGGCGCTTTGAAGTAACGTTCTCAGGTCCGGGCGGTCATAGCTGGAGCGATTACGGGTTAGGCAATCCGGTTCACGCGCTTTGCCGCGCCATGGCGCTGTTTTCGGAGACGCGTCTGGATGGCTCGCCGAAATCCGCGGTGAACGTGGGGTTGATCGAGGGCGGCTCGAGCGTGAATGCGATCGCGCAAATGGCGCGCGCCAAGGTCGACATTCGTTCCGAAAACAACGAGAAGATCGAAGAGCTGGTGGATTTGCTCTCGGCGGCGGTGGACCGCGCACGGGAGATGGAGAACCAGCGGGCGGCGGCCGGCAAAGTGTCGGCCAAAGTGAAGGAGATCGGTTCTCGTCCGGCCGCAGTCCTGCCCGAGAGATCGCCCATCCTGCAATACATGCGCGCGGTGGACGCGCATCTGGGCATACGCTCCCACGTGGATTGCTCTTCGACCGATGCGAACATTCCGATCTCGATGGGTATTCCCGCCATCGCCATCGGAGCCGGCGGAGTGGGAGGCGGAGCGCATACCACCCAGGAATGGTTTCGGCCGGAAGGGCGCGACCTGGGCCTGAAACGCATTCTGCTTCTTTTGATTCTGCTTCTGCGGGAACCGGGGAATCGCTGATGCTTCCGGGTAAAGCCAACGGATGAACCGCCGCCGGCGGGCGGAAGCGGCGCTGGTCGCGAACACCATCGTATGGGGCGCCACCTTTGTGATGGTCAAGTCGGCGCTGGCGGACGTCTCTCCTTTGCTCTTCCTGGCCATGCGGTTTGCGGTGGCCACAGTTTGTTTGCTGGCTATCCTGCGGCCCAAATGGGAGGGCGGCTTTCGTCAATGGCGCGGCGGTGTGTGGGCGGGGACCTTTCTGTTCGGGGGCTACCTGCTGCAAACAGTGGGCTTGCAGTTCACTTCGCCGGCCAAGTCGGCCTTCCTCACCGGACTTGCGTCGGTGATGGTACCTTTGTTCGCCGCGCTCGTCTATAAAAACAGGCCGTTGGTTTCCGAGTTGCTGGGAATACTGATAGCCACTACAGGTTTAGGTCTCATGACTCTGGAGGGCCCCATTGGTACGATGGGCCGCGGCGACGTCCTCACCGTGCTGTGCGCCGCGGCGTTTGCGGGACACGTCGTGACTCTTGGACACTACACAGAGAGTATGAGCTTTGAGACTTTGGCGGTAACTCAGGTGGGTACGGCGGCGGTGTGGGCTGCATCACTGTTCTGGTGGGCGGAGCCGCGGCACTTGGTCTGGCGTCCGGCGGTAGTCTATGCAGTTCTGATTACAGGAGTTTTGGCGACGGCCGGGGCGTTCAGCATCCAGGCGTGGGCGCAGCGTTACACCACATCCACACGGACGGCACTGATTTACACACTGGAGCCGGTGTTTGCTTTGGTTACGTCGTTTTTGTTAGTGGGAGAGGGACTTTCCAGGCGCGCCGCCGCGGGCGCGGCCCTCATCCTGGGCGGAGTCGTACTGGTGGAAATGAAACCCTTGGGTACGCGGCAACATCCATCTAAATAGCAGGTTGCAGGAGGGTTTACGGGAGCTATAATGATTCCGACTGCAATGACGCGGGGAGTTAGACACAATCCATGAATCTCTTCAACAAATTGCGCGCGCAAAAGTTACTTTCGTTCACGCTGATTCTCTTCACGCTTTCGATCGGTATCGTGATTGGCACGGTGATCAACTCTGGGGTGAAGGCAGCGAAAGATTCCACGGTGGCGCCCGGTGCGACGCCGTTGACGATTCCCAATCCGGTGGAGTTGTCCACCACGTTCTCGCAGATCGCTAAGTCGGTAGAACCGTCGGTGGTCAACATCTCGACGACCTATCGTCCCAAGGCGCCCGTGGTCACGCGGAATGGCCGCCGCCAACAGGCGAACCCTGACGAAGATCAAGGTCAAGGCGACGAGAATTTCTTTTTCCGCTTCTTCGGCGGCAACCCGTTCGGTGGTGACGAGGGCGGGCCGGATCTTTCGCAGCGCAAAGGCCAGGCGCTTGGATCCGGGGTGGTGGTTGATCCCGCGGGATACATCCTCACCAACAATCACGTAGTGGATGGCGCGGATCGCATCCAGGTGAAGTTCATGGGCGACCCCACTGAATATGATGCCAAGGTGGTGGGGACCGACGCTCAGACGGACCTGGCGGTGATTCGCGTGGAAGGCAAGCGGAACCTGACGCCGGCCAAGATCGGCAACTCCGAAGCGGTTGAAGTGGGCGATTGGGCTGTAGCGATCGGTTCGCCGTTCGGGTTCCAGGCGACGGTTACCGCCGGTATCATCAGCGCCAAAGAGCGGGATATTCCCGGCGACACGACCCAGTTCCAGCATTTCCTGCAGACCGACGCGGCCATCAACCCCGGCAATAGCGGCGGCCCGCTGTTGAACATTCGCGGCGAAGTGATTGGCATTAACACGGCCATTGCGTCGCGGTCGGGCGGGTACCAGGGCATCGGGTTCGCCATGCCGATTAACACTGCAGCCGAGGTTTACAACAGCATCATTAAGAACGGCAAAGTGACTCGCGGTTCGATTGGCGTGAAGTTCACGCCGTCGGATACCGATCGGGCGCGGTCTCTTCTGAAGGCCAACAATGTCGCTGAAGGCGTATTCGTTCAGCAGGTTGCACCGGGCGGCCCGGCGGAGAAAGCCGGCTTGAAGGATGGTGACATCATCGTCGGCATCAACGGCAAGAAAGTTCGTGACGGCAACGACCTGGTAAATACGGTGACAGCTACGCCGGTTGGCTCGGCCGTGAATATCGCCGCAATCCGCGATGGCAAGCAGGAGAGCTTCAAAGTGGTCGTGGGCGATCTCACGCAGGTCTTCCCCGAGAGCTTCGGGAACGGCAAGGCGGAAGAGCCTAACAAGTCAGAAGGAACGCAAGCCAAGTTCGGCATGAGCATTCAGAACATGACCGACCAGCAGCGGCAGAATCTGGGGATCAAGGAAAAAGGTGGAGTGATGATTGGGACTGTCGAACAAGATTCCTTCGCCGAAGAGATCGGCCTTGCACCCAAGGACATCCTGTTGTCGATTAACCGGCAACCGGTCAATAACGTGGACGATGTCCGCCGCATCCAGGGCACGCTGAAGCAGGGTGACGCAGTCGCCATGCGCATCCTGCGCCAGGACCGCTCCACCCACGAGTGGAACCCGGAGTTTGTGGCCGGCACGTTAAGCAGTCCGCAGTAAGTCCTCCAGCCAGAGTGATGCCCGGAAAATAAACGGGCGGGGCGGCCGGGATGACCGGTCGCCCCTTTTTCATGCTGGTTGGTAAACTAAGGTATACATGCGCACGACCGTTCTGGTGGCAACTGCGCTCGTTGGGGCACTCCTGGGGTTGGCGGCCGATTCGGCTACCAGCACTTCCACCTCCACCGCAACCAAGAAAAAGACCGCCGCGAAGGCGCCTACGAAGACTCATCCTGGGTCTCATTCGGCCGGATCGCATTCCACCGCCGCATCGAAGTCAACGGGGCATACCAGCACCCGAAAAGCCGCCGCGAAGAAAGGCAAGAAAGGTGTAGCGCACCCGGCGCCGGTTCGCGCCGCTGCTCCGCGGCAGGCTACTCCCAGCCCCGATCGCTACAAGGAAATTCAAGAGGCACTGGTTTCCAAAGGTTATCTACCGCAGGACCAGGCGAACGGGCAGTGGGGCGATGGGTCCTCGGCTGCTTTAAAACGGTTCCAGACCGATCAAAACATCGAAGCCACCGGCAGAATCAACTCCCTCTCCTTGATCGCATTGGGCTTAGGGCCGAAACACGAGACTGCCAAGCCCACCGGGACGGCTCCGGCAACTCCGCCACCCACGCAGCAGCCTTGAGCCATATCCAAGACTCTGCTATCCTCAAAGCGTTGAAATCATAACAACATGAGCTTTCCGGCCGACGAGGCCGGTCCTACCTCGAGAGGTTCACATGTCAGGCCACTCTAAATGGGCCACCATTAAGCACAAAAAGGCGGCACTGGACGCCAAGCGCGGGAAGAGTTTCACCCGCATCATCAAGGAAATTCAAATCGCCGCCCGGACCGGGGGCGATCCCGACATGAATCCGCGGCTGCGCACCGCCGTCCTGGCGGCCAAAGCCGTCAGCATGCCTTCCGACAACATCAAGAAAGCCATCATGCGCGGCACCGGCGAACTGGAAGGCGGACAGATCGAAGAAGTGATGTTTGAAGGCTACGGGCCGGGCGGCGCCGCGGTTCTGGTGAATGTGGCGACGGACAATCGCAACCGCACCGTGAGCGAGATCCGCCACGTGTTTTCCAAAAACGGCGGCAATATGGGCGAGCAAGGGAGCGTTTCGTGGATGTTCGAGCGTAAGAGCCAGATCTTTGTGCCGGGCGAGAAGGCCACCGAAGACCAGCTCATGGCAATCGTTTTGGATGCGGGCGCCGACGACCTGCGCAACGAAGGCGAGCGGTGGGAAGTGCTCTCGCCGCCGGAAGCGCACGAAGCGGTGCTGAAGTCCCTGGAGGCAAACCACCTGCCCCATGAGGACGCCGCCATCGCCATGATTCCGAAGAATCTCATCAAGCTCGAAGGCAAGAATGCCAGCGGCATGCTCAAGCTGAGCGAAGCTTTGGAGGACCACGACGACGTGCAAAGCGTCTACTCCAACTTCGACGTAGACGAGAAGGAGATGGAGGCCCTGGCCTGAGCCGTGCGCGTGCTCGGCATCGATTGCGGCTCGGAACGCACCGGCTACGGTGTCATCGAGAGCGATGGGGGCGATCATCGCATGCTGGCCGCGGGGGTCATCCGCACCAACAGCAAGACTTCGTTTGAACTGCGATTGCTCGAAATTGCCAGCGGGCTGCGGCGCTTAATTCTAGAGCACCGGCCGGAAGCGGCCGCCGTAGAAGAAGTCTTTTATGCCGTCAATGTGAAAACGGCGCTCAAGCTGGCGCACGTCCGGGGTGTGGCTCTGCTGACTCTGGCCGAGGCCAGCGTGGCCATGGCGGAGTATTCGGCGCTCGAAGTCAAGACCAGTGTAGTGGGGTATGGACGGGCTGAGAAAAGCCAGGTGCAGATGATGGTGCAATCGCTGCTGCGCTTGCCGGAGATGGTCGCCTCGGAAGACGCGTGCGACGCGCTGGCCGTGGCGATCTGCCACGCAACCCGCGAGGCGACCAGCAGGCGAGTGGGGGCTGTCCGATGAAGTGGGCCTGCATTCTGGTCGCGGCCGGCAGCCTCCTGGCCGCTGACGGTCCGACGCTGTTCTATTCCAAATCGTTTCCCGGCAGCACACCTGCGTACGTGGGAATCACATTATCGAAAAGCGGCGACGTCACTTACCGTGAGGCCCCAGACGAAAGCGATCCGCTGAAGTTCCCGATCAAAGAGATGGAGACGCGGGAGATTTTCGGCCTGGTCGAAAAAGTGGGATGGTTCAAGCGGCCGTTAGAATCTCCGGCCAAAGTGGCCTTCATGGGCACCAAGACATTCCGTCTGGACGATGGGGCCGATAAGGCGGAAGTGAAATTCAACTACACGACGGATGCCTCCGCGCAGGCGCTGGCGGACTGGTTCGAGCGCATCTCCGAAACGGCGCAACGGCGCATCGACCTGGAGCGCGCGATCAAGTACGACAAGCTGGGCGTGGTACAGTCGCTGCTCGAGCTGGAAATCGCCCTGGATAAGAAACGGCTGGTGGGTGCGGAGCAGTTCCTACCCCTGCTCGACCGCATCATGGCCAACGAATCTTATATGCATACAGCCCAAAGCCGGGCTGGAGAAATCGAATCGTTGATTCGTAATCCGAAACCCTGAACGGGTGGGCTGCGTCGGTGGAAGAAGGCTAACCAGAGTTATCCCGTGTGAACGGGCCCGCGTCCCTCTGTTTGCTAAAATACCGAATCTCGGATCAAATCGGAATTGAGGTTATTTTTATGCGCGTCGTACGGTTTCTTGCCGTTGTGTTGTTATGCTGGGCCGCCGTGCCTGCGGTTTACAGCCAGAATGCCAGCCAATATCTGCTTGCGCTTCCACAAATCGCATACGGGGGCGGATGGGAAACGAAGATCGTCATCACCAATACGAACAGCGGGTCGGTGAATCTCACGATCAACTACTACGACACTAACGGCAACCCATTGATGGTTCCGTTTAGTGGTGTTCCAACGTCGCAGTCAAACGTGCTGGTGCCGGCCAATGGCCAATTGGAGGTCGTACCAGATTTTCAAGGCACCACCACGGTTGTAGGTTGGGCCGGATTCACTCCGCCGGGCGAAATAGGCCTGAAGATCCAGGGTGTTTTCCTGTGGCAGAACCAAGGCAACTCAACTCAGGCGGTCGCCCCGACTGTTTCGTTGTCAGCACCATGCATTATTCCACTGCCCAACCCGACACTCGTTACGATGCCTTTCGATATGACCAACGGAGGCTTGTCGGCGTACGCCTTCGCCAATACGATGCCGACACCGGTGACGATGACGCTGACGTTCTACGATCAGAACGGCAACCAAATTGGTACCTACCAACCGGCGGCGATTCCCGCTTACGGGCACACCCAATTCGGACTGAACACCATTGGTGTGGCGGCGCTGGCGGGCGCGAAGGGAAGCATGCAAATCAGCGGAGCTGGCGTGGTACCTCTGGGATTCAAATTCTACGGGAGCATCTTTACTACCTGGCTGCCGTAAGACAGAGGCCCACGTGGCGGGCCGGAAGGCCCGACCCCACACTACATCTTCAGAAATCGGATGGAGCCGTTCGAAGTGTTCAGATCGAGGAGCGGCCCGCCGGCGCCCATCACGCCTTCCAGGTGATTCTTACTCGTTTCGCCTTCCGCCCTCACTTCGAAATCGGAGGACACGGAGGCGTTCGAGGTCCGCGCCGCTACCCGCGCATTCAACGGGCCGGGTAGATGCAGGGTGATTCCAGAATTGCTGGTGGTGGCGCGCACGCCGCTGGTGAGATTGGCGGGAAGGGTCAGATCGATACTGCCGTTGGAGCTTTCGAGGCGTATGGGCCGGATGTCCTGATTGGTCCCTACGATAGCGGTAATGCTGGCGTTAGAGGTTCCCGCCTGAACACCACCGCGGACGTTGTCCAGGCGGATATGGCCATTCGACGTATGGACCACTACCTCGCCCGTAATATCCGCCACCTCTACCGAGCCATTGGACGTTCGCAGGTCCAGGTCGCCATCCACCGAATTCACCCGGACAGCCCCGTTCGACGTGCGCAGCCGAGCCGGCCCGGCGCCGCCGGCGACCTGTATGGCGCCATTGCTGGTGCTGATCTCATCCAATACAGTCTTCCGGGGCACTTTGACTCGAAACCGCGCGCCGCGTCCGCCACGAAACTCGGAAGGGCGGGCCACGCGGATCGCCACGGAACCGGGGGTATCGGCGATGTCGATCCGCAGGGCGTCGGCGGCGGCTTGCGTGGGTCCGTACTTGGTCCCGCTGATGTCGACAGTGTCCTGGTCCCAGGTGGTCAACTCCACCGACCCGTTGAAGGTATCGATCGATACCCGGCCGCCCTCTTTGAGCGGGTAGCTGTAGTGAAAATCCTGGTTGAAACGGAGCCCGGTGAAATCCTCCGGGTCGCAGGCGGTTAAGCCCAGAAGCAGGGGTAGCGCCGTCCAGGCGGCCATGTTCGCGCGCATAGCTTTCCTCGCTGACACTAATACGGAACGAACTGCCATTTTGTTCCGTACTTATGCGGGGAGTACAATCCTCTGATATGTCCACCGATATTGCCCCGCACGTGGAAACGGAACCGAAACCGATGAATGAGTTCTCCCGGATTTTGGGAGTCTTCTTCGAACCTTCGAAAACCTTCGCCGACATAGCCGAACGGCCCCGCTGGCTGGTGCCGGTGCTGCTGCTCATCGTGTCCGGGGCGGCCTATCTCTACCTGTTCGGCGCGCATGTGGGTTGGGGGCCGTATCTGCACCGGATCCTGGACAACAATCCCGGCATGCAGCGGATGCCGGCGGATCAACGACAGCGCATTTTCGAACTGCAGTTGCGATTCGCCTCGGTTGGCGGAATCGTGAACATTACCGTTGCCACGGTTTTGATGTTCGTCGTGGGAGGCGGCATCGCCATGGGGATCATTAAAGGCCTGCTGGGTGTGCCGATCGGGTTTAAGCAGGCATTCGCAGCGTTTGCCTATGGATCGCTGCCGAACGTGATTTTGCGCGGGCTCTCGATGGTGGTGTTGTTCCTGAAGAACCCGGAGGACATCGATCCGCAGAATCCCTTCATGTCGAACTTCGGCGCCATGATGGATCCGGACCACACATCCAAGTTCCTCTACAGCTTCGCCGTTTCCATGGATGTGTTCAGCATCTGGGTGCTGCTGCTGATCGCCGCGGGATTGAAAGCCGCCGGAGGAAAGAGACTCTCGTTTGGAGGCGCGCTGTTTGCGGTGGTCTTGCCGTGGGCGTGCTGGGTTCTGATACGCGGCGCGCTGTCGTCGCTGGGGATGATGGGCTAGGCACGGCGAGCGATGATCCGTGCCAGCGCGCGGCTGTGACCCGGCTGCACGGCTTCCGAGTAATAGAGGATCTTCCAAGCTGCGAACGCCTGGCGCAACTCGCCGGGCTCCAGCACAAACGCCGGGCTGCGGGGGCCATCTTGAGCCGTATCGTCGCGCAGGTGGATCTCGGCCACGAAGACTCCGCCGGGGCGCACGCCTTCCCGAATCTGGGGAAACAGACTGCGGTGGAGAAACAAGAACTCGCAGATCAAATCGTAGCCGGCTGGTTCGATCGCGAACTCGTTGGTTTCGAGATCGGCAAGATGGGCATCCACGGGAAGCCCCTCGGCGGCCGCGCGCGTCCGCAGGATTCGAATGGCCCGCTCCGAGGCATCGACTGCCACCACGCTCCAATCGAGCCGTGCCAGCGCCAGGGAGTTGCGGCCGTGACCGCAGCCGAGATCGAGCGCCCGTCCGGGTGGTAGCAACTCCGCCACTTCCAGCAGCAGGGAAGAGGGCGTGTAGTCCAGCGTTTCCGGTTGCGCATAGCGCTCTTCCCAATTGCGGGGCATGCTTACCGCCGAGGATACCAGGAGTTTCCGCGCAGACGTTATGATGGCGCTGATGCGGATCGTTGTTCTGGTGGGATTGCCTGGTTCCGGAAAGTCCACGTATCTGGAGCAGATGGGCGCGATGGGGCTGTCGTCCGATACCATTCGTAAGCTGCTGGCCGACGACGAAACCGACCAGACCATTCACGATCGCGTGTTTCAAACGCTGCGCTACCTGCTGCGGCACCGCCTCGGCTTGAAGCGGGCCGTCACCTACATCGACGCCACCAACCTGACTCCGGAAGAGAGGCGGCCGTACATCGGCATCGGGAAATCGTACGGTTGCCGGATGGAGGCATTATTCTTCGACGCGACGCTGGAAATCTGCCGGGAGCGCAATGGCCGCCGGCATCGTGTGGTGCCTGGCGATGTTCTGGAGAAGATGGCGGAAAAGCTGGTGGCTCCCTCAGTGGACGAAGGCTTCGACCAGGTGACGGTGATTACCGCACATCATCCTTGAACGAGAAGACCGGGTCGATGTCCACGGGCACGTCCTTTACGGCGGCAAGCGCCATGGTCAATTCCGCGGGCACCCGGTCGTACCTGGCGAAGATGGCTTCCGCCCGCGCGCGGTCGCCGGTGGCTTCGATGACTAACAGTTCTTTGTTCAGTTGCGCCAGCACCGCCGGCATGCGCGCGTAATCGATGATGTACCGGCCGCCGGTGAAAGCGAGCGCCTGGTTTTCGACAAGATAGTTGAACTCCAGCATCTCCGCGCGGCCGTGGGCTTCGCCCGTGCCGAAGCGCAGCGTACGCAAAATACCGGCAACATACGAAGCGTAGAATTCTTCGAGACGGTTGCGGGGCAGGGCATTGTGATCCACCAGCCATGCGAGGCCGAACATCCCGGTCACATCGGCCTTGGCTTCCTCCAGGCCGGAATAGGCGGGTCCGATGGATTCGTTGATGCTCACCTGCTGGCCTTTCTGGCGGGCGTAGGCGGGGCCGAGGCCGTGGGAAATCTCGTGCATAACGGTGGCGGCGAGGTACCCGCCGGCGCTGGCTTGTGCGGCTTGCGCCGGCGGCATCAGCTTCCTGGCGATCGGCAGGATCACATAGTTGACACGCGCGTCCATGAAATTCTTGAAGAAGATTCGCTTGGTGCCTCTCTTTTCGACGATGCGCGGGTCATCGGGGAGATCGTCGGCCACGGCTTGATATCCGTGGCGCAGGTCGCCGGACCGATACGGCGCGTCCATCACTTCCATAGGGGCGAGTTGGCCGCGCTTGGAAGGACGGTCCGCGGCTGCCAGCGGCAGGGCATCCTGAATCTCGGCCACGTATCGCTGGTAGAGCGCGAGCTTCCGGCTCTCCTCGTCGTTGCGGATGAGGATGGAGCCGCTATAGGACGACTTCACGCCCAACAGGTCGTCGAGGTAGGTGTCGTAGGGCCCGAAGATCACGTCGAACTTGGGGTTTTTCAAATCCAGCCAGACCAGGTCGCTGGCGTAGTAGTCGTCTGCCAGAAGTGCGCCGGCGCGGAGGCGCAGGAAGTTCGCGAAAGCCGGATCGTCGCTCAGCGCGGCGGCATCGCGGAGGGCTTGCGCCATGGGCTGAATGAACTGCCGGTACGCTTCGTGATAGGGTACGCCGACCAGACGGCTGTTCTGCCATTGAACCACGGTGTACCCGCTATAAATGGCGGCCCTGTCGCCGGGGTGCTGCGTGACGTACTGCTCGATCTTGGCGCGCGTCAGATCGCGGGGATAGAGATCATGCCCCGGCGGCATGTGCGTAATGCCGATGAAGGGGCGGTTCTCATCAAGGAGGTCCCAGCGGCCGCCCATGATGAGCAGCAATTGTTTGATGGTGGGATCGGCCGTGGTCTTGTACAGTTCCAGTCCAGCCTGATCGCTCTGGCGCCAGTAGACGTCATCGAGGAGGCGGCAGGCTGCGACCAGCTTTTCGACCATCTGCCGCTCCCTGGCCGTCAAGCCTTCTGCGTGATACGGCATCTCCACGCGTTTCCATTTTGCGAGCCGCTGCTGCGGGCTTTGAGCAATGGCGAGTGCGGCGGCAGCTGCCAGAGCCAGGAAAACGGGGATCCCTTTCATGCGCTTATCGTAGCGCGGGAAGCAGATTTTTGTTCAGCGCAGCAACTCATCGACTATGGCCTCGACGTGAATCATGGTTGTGTCGAGAAGCTGAATACCCGGAGGTGGGGACTCGCGCAATAACAGCGGGAGCTCCGTACCTGCGAGGACTAACGCTTCGATGCCGTCATCGTTCTTCATCCTGTGCGCAATGTTCAGGACCTCGTTCCTGGTTTCCGTCAGGAATTGGTTGTTTAACAACTCATCAATGTACTTCCGATGAATGAACTCCCGCTCTGATTCTCTTGGTAGGACCAGAGCCATCCCTGCCCGCTGGAATTCATCCGGGTAAAAGCTCGCCCGCATCGTGAATCCGGTTCCAAACAGGCCAAACTTCTTCAGGCCGAGGGCCTTTGCGTAATTAGAGGTGGCGCGCACGATGCTGAGGAGAGGGATAGCCGACCGGCGCTGGACTTCGTCGAACACCAGATGGGGCGTATTCGCCGCAATGAAACCAAAGTCCGCGCCGGCACGCACCAACGACTCCACGCCGGCCGCAAGATAGTCTGCCAAGTCGTCCAGGCGCCCGCGGTCCAGGAGCGCGATGCCTTTGTCGACGTCAAGGCTGTTGATGATGACGTGCGGATACGCCGCATCCGGCTCCCCCGCGCGATAGCGAGAGATGATCGAGCGGTAGTAGTCGATGGTGGATTCAGGCCCAAGCCCGCCGATCATCCCTGCAGTTCGCATCTGCGGCATTTTGCGAGCCGCCCATCCGGCTACTTTTTGGCGAACTTTCTTACATCGCCGAGGAAATCCGCGCCATACACACTGCCTTCCGAATCCGCGGTGACCCCTTCGGCCATGCTCGAGCCGGCGGGGTATGGGTACGGACAGGGATCGGGAATGAAATATTTGACCGTGCCGTCGCGGGCGCTCCCGATGCGAATGCCGCGTTCCGTGCCGAGGTTATAGCCATAACCCGTTTGCGCAAGCGCAAACTGTCCGGTGTTGGTCCGGCCATCCCGCGATTCCGAATCGGCCACGTAGATCACGTCATTCTTATCGATGTACATGCCGCTCGGCCGGCCAAACTGAAACCACTGGGCGATGAACTTGCCATTCTGATCGAAGATCTGGATTCGATTGTTCTGCCGGTCGCCCACAAACAACCGGCCGCGGCTATCGAAGGCCAAGGTGTGGACCACGTCGAATTCGCCCGGACCCATGCCTTTCTTTCCCCACGTCTTGAGGAACTTGCCCGTCTTGTCGAATTTCATAATCCGCGCGTTGCCGGTAGCGGCGCCGCCGCCGCTGTGCCCATCGCCGACAAAAATGTCGCCGTTGGGGGCGATGGCCACATCGGTGGGCGCATCGAACTCGTCCAGGCCGGTCCCGGCGACTCCTTTCTTGCCGAGCGTCATGAGTAGCTTGCCATCCGGATTGAACTTGAAGACCTGGTCGCCGCCGTTATCGGCCACCCACACGTTTCCTTCTTTATCGACGGCCAGCTTATGGGGACTGACAAACACTCCGGCCCCAAACGACTTGAGCATCTTGCCGGATGTGTCGAATTGAAAGACCGGGTTGACACTGGCACTGGTCCCGCCACAGGTGGTACCGCCCGCTCCGGAGTTGCCGCATCGGTCGACCACCCAAATGGTGCCATCGGGCGCAACCGTAACGCTGGCAGTCGAGCCCCAACGCCGGCCTTCCGGCAATTGGCCCCAACTGACTCCGGCGCGATAGGGATTGGGAAGATCGTTGCGCGCGCCCATCAGCGACACCGATGGCAGCTGCACCGGATATTGACCATCCGGAAACTTTGGCTGCGCACGGCCACCACCGGCCGCCGGCGTGGCGGGCACGCCGCAAGACTGGGCGAGGGGGCCAGGGGATCCGCCGCCTGTTTGCGCCGCAAGCCTCCCCGCAACTACTGCCAGCAGCCCGGCTCCCGCCAGTGAGAGCCCTGCCATTCTGGACAATCGACGCCAGTGTTTCACTCGGTTCATGACCCTCTCCTTCCAATAGTCAATCGATTGTACATCCAGCAGATGCGGCCCGCAGGCGGGGCAGGCAACCGCGGGTGAGTGAGGGCGAGCCCGCATGCTAGAATGCTTATGCAAATTCGTGCGGATGTGGCGAAATTGGCAGACGCGCTGGATTTAGGTTCCAGTTCCCGCAAGGGAGTGTAGGTTCAAGTCCTATCATCCGCACCAATTGATTAATAAGAAACTTCACTATGGCTCATGTGTCCACCGTAGTGGTTCTTCCTCACTTCACCCGCTTCAGCTTCGCTGCCCGCTGGATCTTGCGCTCAGCAAAGTAGCGCGTCATTTTCTCGCCCGCCGCTTTGATATCCCTTCATCAACGATGTTGTACCGATCAAGAACGGAGCGAGTCTTATACCCGCTAGTTAGTTTCCATCGCAACTTTGTCTTGGACGCCGGCACGCTTCATATTGCGGACGGCAGATCGTCGAAGGTCGTGTCTCCCTTTCGCGTGCCGACATGGTAGGCGCAAACGAACAGAGCCTTCAGTCGCAAAGGGAGGCGTTCGAGCAACCTCTCTTACTGTTCTGGATCGAGCAAGCCCTGCCACGCGTTGTCTTCCTCCAATTTCGGGATCTTACGGACGCGGCGCACAGCGGCGGATGTTTCTGCGCGCCGAGTGTAAAGCCACGCCGAACGATCGGCAATTCGCGGTTAATGGTAGCGTCTTCGGGGCCTGCGCGGCGGCGATCCTCGATGTAGTGGCGAATCATCGCAGAGGTTACCTTTGCTAACTCATCGCTTGCGGGCATCTGTGTTTCGTCTCGTCACGGCGGTCGAACGGATTTAGTGCGTGCAACCGGCGTACGCTCGCGCCATCGCCGCGACGGCAAGCGAGAAAGGTGAGGACCGGCCGAGTCCGATCCTTGCGGAAAGAGCCTTGCCTTACTCCAAAGCCCAGCGGATTCGGCCATGATAATCTAGATGTCTACCAGCAATCTTGCAGAAAGCATCAAGGTTGCGCCGTCGGCAACGGGAAAGGTTTTGCCGCTCAACCCGCGGTTCCCGGCGAAGACGAAGTCAGCTTTTAGACCACGCACGAGGTTTACATGGGAACTGTTGTTGAAACGGCAATTGGCACGCAAGCCACCCCCGGCACGGAAATGATTTCAGGCGGCCAGATCGTCGCCAAGATGCTCAAGCAGGAAGGCCTCCGGCACATCTTCACCATTTCCGGCGGTCACATTGTCGATATCTATAACGGATGTATTGACGAGGGCATAGAAATTATCGACGTACGCCACGAGCAGGTGGCCGCGCACGCAGGCGACGCCTACGCGCGCATCACCGGGCTGGGCTGTGCGGTGGTGACCGCGGGCCCCGGTACCACCGACGCGGTGACGGGCATGGCCAACGCCTTTCGCGCGGAGACCCCCATGCTGTTGATCGGCGGAAATTCCCCCCTAAAACAGTACCGCATGGGTGGATTGCAGGAATTGCGTCACACCGAAATGATGACGCCCATCAGTAAATTCGCCTCGCTCGTGATGACCACGGACCGGGTTGCGGAGATGATGGGGATTGCGTTTCGCGAGATGTACAATGGAGCCCCCGGGCCCGCTTTCCTCGAGATTCCACACGACATCATGGATGGCAAAGTGGAGGCGTCCAAGGTTCGTTATCCGAAAAACTTCCGTGTGCGCGGCGCCAACGGAGGAGCGCCGGACTTTATCGGCGACCCCAACATCGTGCAGCAGGTGGCGGACTTGCTGGCGCAAGCCGAGCGCCCTGTGGCGTTGTTCGGCACACAGGCCCGCACTTGCCGCGCGCACGACGCCATTGACCGATTCGCACGTCATTTCAACATGCCGATTTACGTGAATGGCGCGGCCCGCGGCACTCTGCCGCGTAACCATTCCCACAGTTTCATGCCGTCGCGCAAAGCCGCGTTCGACAACGCCGATGTGATCCTGCTGGCCGGTACGCCGCTCGATTTCCGCATGGGCTACGGCAGGCGCCTCAATCCAAAAGCGAAGATCGTGATCATGGACATGGATTACCGAAATGTCGGCAACAATCGCGACTTCGACTTCGGGCTGGTCGGCAATCTGCGCACCATCGTGAATGCCATGTGCGAGGCATCCAAGGGGGATACCGCAAGGAAACACGATCCATTTCTCAAGATGCTGCGGGAGGACGAGGCAGCCAGTAAAGGCAAGAACGACAAGATTATTGCCGCCAATGAAGTGCCGATTCATCCGGTGCGCCTGTGCCACGAAATCAACGAATTCCTGCAGGAGGAGACCGTCTACATCGGAGACGGTGGCGATATTGTCACGTTCTCGGGTTCTATTGTGCAGCCGCATAAACCCGGAGGTTGGATGGATCCAGGTCCACTCGGTACGCTGGGTGTCGGCACGGGTTTTGCCATGGCGTCCAAACTGGCGCAGCCGCAGCGCGACGTCGTAGTGCTCTACGGCGATTGCTCGTTTACGCTGACTGGTTTTGATTTCATTACCATGGTCCATCGGAAACTGCCGTTCGTGGGCGTGATCGGTAACAACTCCTCCTGGAACCAAATTCGCTTTGGCCAGGAGAGGAAGTACCCGGGCCGCGGCGACATCGGCAACGTTGTCGGCGACGTGCGCTTCGACCGGTTGGCGGAAGCCATGGGCGGTTTCGGCATCCGCGTAACCAAGCCCGAGGACATCCGGCCGGCGCTCGAACAAGCGCGCGACTCAGGCAAGCCGGCGCTGGTGGATGTCATCATCAATCGCGATGTATATTCGTCGGGCACCTCCAACCAAACCATGTACAAATAGCCGGGCACGGCCGACTGTCGCGCGGATCGAGGTGCGGCGAGACACAGGAGAGAGATAGATGGAAGCACTCAAGGGACTTCGCGTCCTCGATATGACGCACGTGCAAGCGGGGCCAACCTGCTCGCAACTGCTGGCGTGGATGGGGGCCGACGTGATCAAGCTGGAGTCGCCCGGCGGCGACGCCACGCGCGGGCAATTGCGCGATGTGCCGCACGCGGACAGCTTGTATTTCACCATGCTGAACTGCAACAAGCGCTCGATTACCGTCAACATGAAGTCGCCCGAAGGTAAGGCGGTGTTCGTCGAGCTGTTGATGAAAAGCGATATCCTCATGGAGAACTTTGGGCCTGGAGTACTCGACCGGTTCGGGTTCTCCTGGGAGAAGGTCCACCAAATCAACCCCCGCGTGATCCTCGGTTCCATCAAGGGCTTCGGCTCGTCCGGCCCCTATGCCGACTTCAAGGCTTATGAGAACGTCGCGCAGGCGATGGGCGGCGCCATGAGCACCACCGGGGTGCCCGAAGGCCCGCCATTCGTTACGGGCGCGCAGATAGGCGACTCGGGCACCGGCCTGCACCTCGCCATCGGGCTGCTCGCCGCGCTACAGCAGCGCCACCGCACGGGCCAGGGGCAGTACGTGGAAGTGGCCATGATGGACGGAGTGATGAACCTCTGCCGCGTGAAATGGCGCGATCACCAACGCCTGTCCCGCCAGGAGCTGTCGGAGTATTCCGTGCCGACTAAAGGCCTGACCGAGACACCACGCGCCGGCAACGATTCCGGTGGTGGCCAGCTCGGCAACGCCGTCAAATGCAAACCCGGCGGGCCGAACGATTACCTGTACGTGGTGGTGCAGGAGGCGGTGTGGCACGGGCTCGCCCGACGCGTCGGCCCCGATATCGGCCACCCCGAACTGGCGGTGGACCCGCGTTTTGCCCACATTGCCGAACGCCGCAAGAACCAGAACGAGATGTGGCGGCTGCTCGATCAGTTCGGGTCGAATTACACCAAGCGCGAGCTCATGGCCATCCTCAATGATCTCGATGTGCCCTGCGGCCCGATTATGTCCACCGAGGATCTGGCCAATGACGAGCACGTACGGGGGCGCGAGATGTATGTGGAACTGGACCACCCGCAGCGCGGTAAGTGGCACAACGTCGGCATGCCGATCAAGCTTTCGGCATCACCCGCAAAGATCCAGCGCTCGCCGCTGTTGGGTGAGCACACCGACGAAATCCTGAAAGAGGTGCTGGGTTGGAGTGATGCTCAGATTGAGGCTAAGCGGCATGCCGGCGCCTTTTCCGCCCCTCCCAAAACCAGCGACGTCGGAGTGCGATGAAATTCGCCATCATCGGGCAGCAGGATTTCGGCAAAGCGGTGCTGGAAGCGTTTCTGGCACGCGGCGACGATGCGGTGGGGGTTTTCTGCGCGCCCGAAAAGGAAGGCGCCCGGCCGGATACCCTGCGCGTGGCGGCGCAGCAAAAGGGCCTGAGCGTCCATCAATTCAAGTCGCTCCGCGATCCAGAAGCCACGCGTGCCATGAAAGAAGCCGGCGCCGATATCGGTATCATGGCTTTCGTGACGCAGTTCGCGCCACAGGAATTCGTCACCATTCCCAGGCATGGCACGATTCAGTATCACCCGTCGCTGCTGCCCAGGTACCGCGGACCGAGTTCGATCAACTGGCCGATCATCAAGGGCGATCCGGAGACCGGTCTCACCATATTCCGCCCCACCGATGGGCTGGACGAAGGCGCAGTGATCTTTCAAAAGAAAACGCCGATCGAGCCCGATGACACACTAGGCAGCTTGTATTTCGATCGCTTGTTCCCTATGGGCGTTGCGGCGATGCTCGAAGCTGCGGACCTGGTACTGGCCGGGAAGCATACGGAGACGGCGCAGGATGAGTCCCATGCGAGCTACGAGGGGTGGTGCCGGAACGCCGAGGCGAAAGTCGACTGGGCCAAGCCCATCGACCAAGTCTACAACCTGATTCGAGGATGCAACCCGGCGCCGGGTGCGTGGACGACTTTTCAGGGAAAGCAGCTCCAGATTTTTGACGCCCGCAAGACTGTTATCCGGCGTTTTGCCGACGTGAAAGGGAAGATAGGCGAGGTCACTGGCGTCACCGCCCAAAGTTTTCAAGTGGTGGCGCAGGGCGGCCTGATTGAAGTCCTGAAAGCGCGGATCGGGGAAGGCAAGAAGGTGAGCGGCGGCGAGCTGGTTGGGGCCGGAAACATCCAGGCGGGCAGCATACTCGGCGCTTGAAAGAGGGCGCGCCCGCGAGTTCGAAGCGCAGGGGGACTGCCGTTCCACGGCGCCGGTGCGGTATGATCTCCTTGCGCGCACAGGTGAGGCGCCGGGAGTACACGATGAATCGATGGGTCCGGTTATGGTCCGCCTTCGTAGGCATGGTGATGATCGGCAACCTTCAGTACGCCTGGACGCTGTTTGCCCAGCCCATGGTGAAGGCACACGCGCAGCAGCACTGGCACCTTTCCGATGTGCAGTGGGGCTTTGGCCTGTTCATCGCCGCAGGCACGTGGACCATGCCGTTCCTGGCCACGTTCATTGACAGGACCGGACCGCGAGTCTTGATGGCCCTCTCGGGGCTGCTTTGCGCCGTGGGCTGGGGATCACTGGGGCACGTGCACAGCCTGACCTCGTTTTACTTCCTCTACTCCATCGCGGGCGTGGGTGTCGCCTGCGTGTACGCTTGCGGAGTCGCCATCGCGGTGAAGTGGTTCCCCGACCAACGAGGGATCGCCTCAGGTATCATCACGGCGGGTTATGGAATGGGTGCGGCCGCATTCAATCCGCTCTTTAACCACTTAATTCGCAGCATCGGCTATTCGGACACGTTCTTGTGGACCGGCATCTCGCACGGCGCACTGATTTTGCTGGCCGGCTTGGTTTTAGTGAACCCGCCGGCCGATTACAGGGTCCGGGCGGCAGCCACGAAGCCGAAAGTCCGGCGCCACGATCTCGACTTCAACTGCTGGGAAATGGTACGCACGCCGCAATTCTATTTCCTTTTTCTCGCAATGATGTCGGTCGGGATCGGCGGGCTGATGGTCACGGCCCAACTCAAACCGGTGGCGACGAATTTCAACGTCGCGGACGCGGCCTTGACGGTGGCACTGGTCCTGACGCCGCTGGCCAATGGCTCCAGCCGCATTCTCTGGGGCTGGGTCTCGGATTATCTAGGCCGCGAGCGGACCATGTTTACAGCGTTCCTGCTCCTGGCAATATTTCTGCTTGGCGCCACGACGCTGGGACGGACTGGCGACGCGATCTTTGTGGTGTTGATGGTGCTCGTGTTCCTCACCTGGGGCGAGCTGTATGTGTTGTTCCCCGCCGTGCTCGCCGATTGGTACGGCAGCAGGAACTCGGCGCTCAATTACAGCTTCCTATACAGCTCCAAGGGCTTCGCGTCACTTTTGGGCGGCGGCCTTGCCGCGACTCTGTTCGAGAAGACCGGCACCTGGAACTATGCGTTCTTCGTGAGCGCCGCGCTGGCTCTGCTGGCCTCACTGATGGCGCTATATGTCCGCAGGATACCGTTACCGCAAAAAGTCCTGCGGCCAGCCCTTGCCGTTCAGCGGGCCGTGAGCTAGCCTAATTCGACCAACAATCGCGCGACTTCCTGACCCATCGAGGCACCGAGTACTCCATCTGCGGCTATCCGTTGAAACGCGGCCGAGATGATCGTATTGAGTCTCAAGCCAGGCGCGCAGCCTGAACGCCAGATCTCGTTCGGCGCACCATTGAGACGAGCGCTGTGACGAAACGCGCCAGGCTGCGGCACGCTGTGCTCTAATCCGTCTATGCCGGATCGGCATCGGCCCAGCATCGCCGGTTTCCCATGACTGCAGTCGTGACAGCGGTGGCATGTGCGCTGCTGGCGATCAGCCAGAGCCGAACCTACCACCAGCGAGTTGCTTGCACAGATGAGCCTCGGCCGGAAGCGTCCCGCTTCCGGCCGGCTCGAACCGGGGTGCGCGGTTACAGTGAAAACACCAAAAGCGTTCCGCCGAGATTGGTATAGTCGGCCAGGGAGGTGGTGAGGCCGACCGCGCCGAGTCCTTCCGTGCCCTTGGTCAGTCCCTCAGCGAGGCCGATCGCAGCCCACCCTCCGACGCCGGACAGTACGGCAACGTATTGCTTTCCTTTGTACGTGTACGTCATCGGGTTGCCGATAATGCCGGAAGGCGCGTGGAACTTGTACAGCTCCTTTCCGCTGGCCTCATCCACGGCCTTAAACCAGCCATCGAGCGTCCCGTAGAAAACCACATCGCCGTCGGTGGTCAACGGCCCGCTGTACACCTGGAACATATCGTCGACCGACCATTTGGTTTGTCCGGAGACCGAATCGTAAGCGATGAGCCGGCCTCGCGTATTGCCATGATCCGCGGGATACATGCTCAGGATGGCGCCAACGTATGGGAAGCCGCCTTTGTACTTCACGCCGAACGCCTGGTAGTCCATGCAAATGTGATTGGTTCCGACGTAGAAAAGCTTGGTGCGGGGGTCGTAAGAGGCAGGCTGGTGATTCTTAGCGCCCTGCGCGGCCGGACAGATGTCCTTGACGTTGACGTCTTCATGCGTTTCCTTCGCGGGATCGAGGACGGGCCGGCCAGTCTTCAGATCGATCTCTTTGGCCCAATTCGTGGACGGATCGAATTTGTTGGCTCTCAGAAGTTTGCCATTGCGGCGGTCGAGCACGTAGGCGAAGCCGTTACGATCGAAATGCGTGATGGTCGGAACGGTCTGGCCATCGATTGAGCTATCGGAGAGCACGCCCTCGTTGATGCCGTCGTAATCCCACTCGTCATGGGGCGTCATTTGATAGGCCCACGCCGCGACACCGGTATCGGGGTTACGCGCAAAGAGGCTCGTCGACCACTTGTTGTCGCCCGGCCGCTGGGTGGGATTCCAGGTTCCGGGATTGCCGCTGCCGTAATAAACCAGATTGAGCTGCGGATCGTAGGTGTACCAGCCCCAAGTCGTGCCGCCTCCGAGTTTCCACTCGTCGTTCCTCCAGGTCTTCACACTGGAGTTCGCCCCCACCGGCTGCCCGGTGGCGCCATCCAAGGTCTTTTGGGGGTCGACGAGGATGTCCTGGTCGGGGCCAACATTGTATGCGCGCCACACTTGTTTGCCGGTCTTGATATCGTACGCAGTCATGTAGCCGCGAACGCCGTATTCGCCCCCGGCGATCCCGACGATGACTTTGTCGTGAACCACGAGCGGTGCACTGGTCATGGTCTGCCCGAGTTTCGGATCGCCGTTGGTGGCGGTCCAAACCACCTGCCCAGTCTTCGCATCGAGCGCGTACAGCTTTGTATCCAGAACGGCTGCCAGGATCTTTCCGTCGCCATAAGCCACGCCGCGGTTCACCACGTCGCAACACGCGACCGAGGGCGCAAACTTATCCTGTTCCGGAGCGAATTTCCAGACGATCTTGCCCACGTTATCGAGATCGACCGCATAGACATAGTTGGGGTAGGAGCTTTCGAAGTACATCATGTTCCCCACTACCAGCGGCTGGCCTTCCTGCCCACGAAGCGTGCCCGTGGACATGGACCAAGCCATCTTCATCTTGTCTGCGTTGGTCTTGTCGATCTGTTTCAGACTGCTGTGGCGGATCGCGCTATAGCTGCCCAGCGGGATCGTCCAGTCAGCGGCCTCGGCGGCGTTGGTTGACTCCGATTGCGGCTGCGACGCGCAACCCGAGAGGATTATCGTTAAACAGCTAAGGCCCAAGCCGCAAAGAGGCAAATACAAACGGGGTATCATCGGCTTCATTCTCCTTTTGTCAAGTTAGTCCTGTTCGGATGGGGGCCTGCCGGCGGGCGCCAAATCGAGGCTTCGCGCCTTTACGTACCGGTACACCTTGATCATGTCCTCCTGGCTGAGGAAGCCTGCCCAGCTCGGCATGCCTTTGGCCGTCCTGCCGGCCATGGCCACTGCCATAAAGGTTTGCTGCTTCATCCCGGAATTGAGAGACGTTCTCAGATCGGGCGCCAGCTCGCCGCCGGTCGCATCGGTGCCGTGGCAACGGTAGCAGTAGGAGTTGTACAGGGCATAGCCTTTGAAAATTTCGTTGGTGACTTTCGGCGCCTTGCCTTCCGCGTACACCGGGAAATCCAGCTGGCGAGTGGCGCCGTTCTTCAGCTTGTAGGTATAGACTCTGGCGTCGCCTTTGGCTGTCGCGGGCGCGGACTCTTTCACCGACAGGATCGAAGCCAGCATCGGCTTGATCTGCGCATCCGTCAAATCGGGATGCGGCGTCATCGCCACGTCTCCCCAATTTCCCGAACCGCCCTGACGGATTTTTGCGGTGAGCTTCGCCACGGCATTGGCCTGCCCGGCGTAGCGCTTGGCGATGGCGGCATACGAAGGTCCTACGGATGCGCGATCCGCAGCGTGGCAGGACGAGCAGTCGCTTTCATTCAACAGCTTCTCGCCCGCATTGGACGCCTGAGCCGCCAGCACCGCGGGTATCGCCAGCAATGGAATCAGGCTTCGCATCCCTATTTTTCCTGTGGGGTGAATAATCTCACGCCGGCGCGGTTCAGCACGGACTCGAGTTCGGCCCCGTGCTTTTCGATGACGCCATCGAGCTTCTCCTTCATCGCCTGGTCACCCGTCCGGACCGCCATCGACATCGGAAACGAAAACTGTTCCGGAGCGCCCAAGGTACGCGCATTCGGAATCGGGACAACCTCCAGGTTCGGGTAGCGGGCGAGGAAAGCCCCGATGGAAGGCTGCCAGGTGATCAGCACATCGATTTTGTCGCTGCTCAGGGCCTTCAACATGACCGCTGGGGATTCTGCGGGGTCATCGGCGACATCGAAGCTCACGACTTTCGAAATCATGCCCCGCAGCTTCACCGCCTCCTGTGCGGGGGTGTCGCGCTCGAATCCGATTCTTAGCCCCTTCAGGACAGGCGAATCCATGCTGGAGATCGAGTAGCGTTTGCTCTTGGGAAAAACGAAGACGTACGACGAGATGTAGTAAGGACGAGTGGTCAGTTCTTCGCGGCTGCCATAGGGGATACTGATGACCACGTCGCACCTCTTAGCGTCGAGCGTGGACGCGAGAAACTGGGGAAACCCGCCGTGGCCGCGGTAGCTGGCCCACATGTAGGTGACTGTCTCGCCAAGGGCCCGCGCTACGACCTCCGCGACTTTGTTTTCGAAGCCTTCACCGGCGCGATTGGAGTACGGCAGGTAGTCGGGATCGGCGCAAACGTTCAGGGGCTTGGCCGAGCCCGCGCACACGCCAAGCGCTAGGACGAACATCGCGGACGTCACCGGGAAAGTGCGCTTCATGCTCTTCGACCGTACGACAATACATCCCCCGGCCGTCCAAGTCAAACGCGTTACGCTTTACGCCGGCTTGGGGAGTGATTGCCAGGGTGAGACCGGCCCGGAAGGGCCGGCCCCACACTAGCTGGCTCTCTTCTCGTGCAACAGCATCTCGAGAGCATGTTCCATGGAGCCGGCCAGTGCGATGGCTCCGGAGTTCACGAAGAAGATCTGGTCTACCTTGTCAATCGTGTTCAGGCGGTGTGCAATGATGACCTTGGTCGTTTGCGCGGGGAGCCTGGCCAAAATCTCCTCGAGAAGCTGCTCGGTCACGGTGTCGATATTGGCTGTGGCTTCGTCGAGGATCAGCAGTTCCGGGCTTCGCAGAGTAGCGCGCATGAATGCGATCAGCTGCTTTTGGCCCAGGCTGATGCTGTTGCCGCTGCTGGCCACTTTCGTTTCCAGACCTTCCGAAAAGCGCGCGAGCAGGCTCGAGAGATTGGACTCTTCTAATACGGCGGCGAGCTGCTCGGTCGAGCACTTCGCGTAATCTTCATTTCCGTAAACGATGTTGTCGCGGACTGTCCCGGTGAACAGGAACGGCTCCTGCGGAATCACACCGATCTTGCGCGCCCGCTCAACCGGAGGAATCGACCGGATGTCGCGGCCATCGAGGAAAATCGATCCCTCGGTGGGATCGTACAGGCGGGCCATGAGCGAAGCCGTGGTCGTTTTCCCGCCGCCGGTCGGTCCGACCAGAGCGTACACGTTGCCCTTGTCCAGCTCGAGTGTGATGTCATGCAGAACTTTCTTGCCGCCGGGATATTGGAAATGAACTTTCCGGAACTGAAGAACGGCCGGTGACTCGGCTGGACCCGCGGCCAGAACTGGCATGTCCGACTCGAGGGCCAGCACTTCCGAGATGCGATCGAGCGCCGCCAGCGCGAGCTGGAAGGACGACCACACGGTCGCCAGTTGCCGCATCGGGCCATAGAAATTGTTGACGTAGAGCAAGAAACCGATCAGGAGACCGGCGGTGGTTTCCGTCGCTCCGATCAGAATGATGCCGTACGCTACCACCAGCAGCGTGGCCATGTGGTGCGCAAAGCCGTACATCGGCATGAAGATGTTGTTGGCGAAACCGGCCGCCACGGAAGCGGTGTAGTTGGTGTCGTTGGCGACCTTGAATTTGCGCTGGAAATAGTCGAGCCGGTTGAACGCCACGATCACTTTGAAGTTGTGCAGGCTTTCCTGAACCTCGGCGCTCAATCCACCCAGGGTCTGCATACTGCGCATGTTCCGGCGTCTCACCCACGCGCCACTGGCCTTCGTGACCGCGAAGACACCGATGGCCGGCAAGAGCGCCGCAATTCCCAGGCGGAGGTTGAGCGATAGGACAAACACAGCCACGCCCGTCATCAAAAACAGGCTGCTGACAAACTGCATCAAGGCCTGGGCGACGAACTGGTTCAGTTTGTCGGTGTCGTTGTTGACGCGCGAAATCAGGTCTCCGGCCTTGTTCTCGGTGAAGAATGCCAGGGGCAGATCCTGGATTTTCGCAAAGAGCTCGTTGCGCAGGCTGAATAACACTCGCCGCCCCACACCACCCATGGTGCGGATTTGGGTGTAGCTTGCGACGACGCCGATCAGATAGACGGCCAGCAATACTATCGACGAAAGCAGCAGGCCGCGGTTGTCTTTCAGCCGGACGAACGTGTCGACCGCGCGGCCGATGATGATCGGCCCGACCAGCGTGGCGCCGGAGCTCACCAACATGGCCGCCACGGCAACGGCGATGTAACCGCGTTCCGGAACGATCAGCGGGACAAAGCGCTTGATCCCGGCGCGCAGGGTGCGTTTTGTACCGAACGCCTTCGTGGTTTCAAGCTTGTACTTCATAGACATTGGTGCTCCGCTGCGAATCGTAAATCTGCACGTATTCCGGCGAGGTTTCCATCAGCTTCGCGTGGGTCCCGATGGCGAGCATCTCGCCTTCCATCAGGAGGATGATCTGGTCGTAGTTCTCGACCGAGGCGATCTTCTGCGTTACCGAAATGAGAGTGATGCCTGGGTATTGCTCGTGAATGTTGTTGAGAATGGCTTTCTCGGTGGTGGTGTCGACCCGCGCGGTGAAATCGTCGAGCAACAACACCTTGGGATTGAGCGCCAGCGCGCGGGCGAGCATCACGCGCTGCTTCTGTCCGCCGGACAAAGTAGTTCCCCGCTCTGAGACGACCGTATCGAGGCCCTCGGGCAAGGTTGCGACGAAATCCCGCAGCTCCGCGGCCGCAATCGCTTTTTCCAGATCTTTATCGGGAATGTCCGTGCTGAAGGCGATGTTCTCGCGCAGCGTCAGATTGAACAGGATGCTGTCTTGAAACACAAAGCCGACTTGCCGGTGAAGGGCTTCTTTGTCGTAGGCGTCGAGCGGTTCTCCATCGTAGGTAACGGTTCCAGAGTTGGGCTGAAGCAGACCGATGAGCACATAGAGCAATTGCGTTTTGCCTGCCGCAGTAGGGCCTATAATGGCGGTCTTGCTGCCGCCCTGGACGGAGAAGGAAACGTTCTTGAGTGCTTCTTTGTCGCCGAACGCGAGCGAGACATTGTCTATGGCCAGGCCGCCTTTCAAAGCCGGCCGAAGCGTGCCGCCTTTCTTCGCCTCCTGCGCCATCAGCACCGTTCCCAACCGCATGTAGGAAGCACTTGCCTGGGCCATCACGTTACTCATGAATCCCAGCAGGATGATCGGAAAAATGAGAAGCGCCAGGTAACTGTTGAACGCGGTGAAATCTCCCAACGTCATGTCGCCGAGGATGACGAAGCGGCCGCCGAGGAGGAGAATGATGATGGTGGCGAGGTTGACGGCCAGGGTAATGGCGGGAATCATGGCCGACATGATGCGAAGGATGGCGAGCCCGATATCGCGGGATTCGGTGTTCGCAGCGGTGAACTTCTCCGCCTCAAAGCGCTGCGAATTGAGGATGCGGATGAGCGTAGCCCCGAGAATACTTTCGTTAATGACCCGGTTGAGCCAGTCGATCGCTTCCTGGCCGCGCCGGAAAAGAACTCGCACCTTGCGGAGCGCGAAAAAGAAAGTCCCGCCGACGACAGGCACCACGCCCAGAACACTGAGTCCCAGGCGCCAGTTGATGGTAAGCAGCATGACACTCGCGCCGACGATCAAGAACAGCGAGGCAATAATGGTGGCCACGGCCATGGAGACGAACAGCTTGACCCCATCCACATCGGAAGTGAGATTGGTCAGGAGTTTGGCGGGAGTGAGCCTTTCGATGCTGCTGTAGGACTGAGTGGCAATCTTGGCGGCCAACCGCGTGCGCAGGTCCCGCGCGACCCGCTCGGACGCGTAGGTTTGCGTAATGCTCTGCAGATAAGTCAGAGCGAAGACCAGGAATCCAACCACGAGGAACTGCAGAACCGTCGCCGATAAAACGAAGTTCCGCTGTGTGTACGCATCGATGGCGTGCGAGATGAGCTTGGGCACGACCAGGTTCAGCGCGTTCCCGGCGATCGTGAGCGCCACGAGCGTGGCGATCAGTCCTCTGTAGGGTTGGAGCAGGGCAAAGAGCCCGGCTCGTGGAGGCCTTTTCTGTGTACCGGCAGGTCTTGGACTCATAAGGTTATGTTCAGTAAGCCGAGGAGCGCGCCGCGGGAATACCAATAGATTGAAACAATCTCCGACAGGTGTCAAGATTGAGCACCGCGACAGGCTAAGGCAACGCGCTAGGGGCTGGCCGCGCGGCCTTTCCGGCCATCATCGCCTGCCTGGCCTCGGAAGGAGGGGGAACGGTGTTCTGGCTTGCGGTGAGATCAGACTTCGGGGCCCGGCTCGGCGCGGAGGGCTAACGGACGGCGACTGCGGGGAGCGGAGTGATTGCCGGTGCCGCCGAATCAGCCTGGGCGGGCGAGGGAATACCTGCCTCCACGCTATGCGCGCGGAAGTTCTTTATGTAATTCTGCCGCGGGAATTGGAAAAAGCTCATGCCGTGGGCCATCGCGTCCTTCAACGCTCGGGAGTTATCCCACTGATCGTGTTCGATGTGGTAGGCCGCGATCACAGCTCCGGTCCGGTCGGCGCCGCGCTTGCAATGCACGTACACCGATCCCGGAGCATTGCCTTCTAATATCGTCAGAATCCTGGTGATCTCCGCCTCTGTCGGGGGAGTCAGTCCCGTCATGGGCACGTTGATATAGGTCATGCCAGCGTGCGTTACCATACGCTCCTCGTCTCTCGATCGGTGATCGGCTTCCCGCAGGTCGACGACCGTCTTGACGCCCAGTTGCGCCAAATATTGGAAGCCTTCTTCGGTCGGCTGGCCACCACGATAGACGTGTTGATCGACCTTGTCGAAGTTTCGGATGCGCTGGGCTGAGCCCGCGAATACCGGCAGAGCCAGAAGCAAGAGGCTGATTGCGGGACGATTGATGCGAGACATGGAGGATAGGTCTAAATTTTGTTTTGTGGCCGGAACGCCATCATCTGAGACGCGGCCCGCCGCGCTGTGGTTACCTGCGTCCCGAGTCCGGAGTTTCTGTATCTGAAAACCCATTGCGAACCGAGTATCGGTCACAAACTTGCGAGGTAGAGCCTCGGCGAAGCTGTACTCCGGATCAAATTCTACCAAAGGAGACTTCCGATGAGTCGTTGGCGTGGTTCCACGGGAATTTTGGCCAGCACATTCCTGATTCTGAGCGCGTCGCAAACCATTGCGCAGGCGCAGTCTCTAACGGATTCTTCGCAACAGGAGCCGCCGCAGGCACCGGCCGGCCCGCCGAACTCGCCGCCTTCGCCATCTGGCGCTGCTAACCGGGAGGCGGCCGCGGCACCCTCCGATTCATCCGCGGCGGCACCGACCAGCGAACAGAGCGGCGCTACGAAGTCGCTCTTCTATTTCCTCGTAATGTCCGGGAAAACGCAAGATCAATTCCAGCCACTGACGCAAGGAGGACGAGCGGCTGCTTACGCCAAGGGCCTGTTCAGCCCGTTCCATTTCTTGACTGCGGCGGGGTCAGCTGCCATTTCGCAGTGGAAGGATGTTCCTGCGGCCTGGGGTCAGGGCGGGGAGGGCTTTGGTCTCCGTTTCGGAAACTACTTCGCCAAACAAACGGTGCAGCGCACCCTGCGCTGGTGGGGCGAGGCCGCTCTGCATGAGGACAACCGGTACTTTGGCTCCGGGGAGCACGGCGTGTGGCGGCGGACGAAATATGCTGTGGTGAGCAGCGTGCTCGCCCGGCATGACGACGGTAGACAGTACTTTTCGTTTTCACAACTGGGCAGCACCGCCGGCGCGGCCTTCATCTCTCGTTTGTGGCAGCCCAGCACCAACAGCTCGGCGGGCGATGGAGCGACGAGCTTCGGGATTTCGATGGCGACGAATGCCGGTCTGAACGTTCTGAGAGAGTTTCTTCCCGATATGTTGCGCAAGGCGAAGCTCGCCAAATAGGTCTAGCTCGCAAAATGATGACTGTAGTGATGGATTCCCGGCGCATCGCCGAAGCATTGCGGCGGCTGCGATCAAGCTTGCGGCGGTCACGCCTATGTTCTTGGTGTCTGCGGGACATGCCCTCCGAAAAGCCTGGCCTCACGGTCACGGCACTCCTCCGGCCGCATGCCAGGACGCTGGGATTGGCGTTCGTAGCCGTAATTGGGGAAACTGCCGCCAATCTGGCCGAGCCCTGGCCGTTGAAAATCGTGCTCGACACGGTGGCTAAGACCAAGCCCGCGCACGGCTGGCTACATCATTGGTTCCAGTCGATTGGGGGTACGGATCAGCTTGCGATTTTGAGGCTGGCGGCGATCGCGGTGCTAGTGATTGCGGCGGTGGGCGCCATCTGTTCCTACGCCGAAAAGTATCTCACCACCACGGTCGGCCAGTGGGTGATGCATGACCTGCGGCAAACGCTGTATTCACACATGCAGCGCCTGTCGCTCGCCTACCACGATCATACGCAAACCGGCGATCTGATCAGCCGCGTGACGACCGATATCGCGGCCATACAGACTTTTATCAGCTCGAGTTTGCTTGGGGTGTTCATCAATACGCTGACGCTGGTTGGCATGGTCGGGCTGATGTTCTACTTGAACTGGCAATTCACGCTGATCGCGGTCTCGGTGGCTCCGCCCCTGTTCATCATCATTTACCGCTATACGAGGCTCATCAAAAAAGCCTCTCGCAACGTGCGGCGCAAGGAGGGTGAGATGGTTTCCGTCATGCAGGAAGTCCTGTCATCCATCCGCGTCGTCAAGGCGTTTGCGCAAGAAGAATACGAGGAACGTCGGCTGGAGGAGGAGAGCCTGGAGTCCGTCGAAATTTCGTTACGAGCGCGGAGTCTGAAGGCCCGCTTGTCGCCGATAGTCGAGATGATCGTAGCCGTGGGCACGTGCCTGGTGTTGTGGTTTGGCGCCCACATGGTGCTGAGCGGCATTCTCAGCAGCGGGTCGCTGGTGCTATTCATCTGGTACCTGGGCAAAATGTACAAGCCGATGCAGGAGCTTTCGAAGATGACGGATGCGTATTCCAAAGCCGCGGTCGGTTACGAGCGCATCCGCGAGGTGCTCGAGACGGATGGCGAAATAAAGGACCGGCCGGCCGCGCGCAATGCGCCGCCATTCCGCGGAAAGATCGCGTTCGATCAGGTCAGCTTCAGCTATGACAAGAAGACTCCCGTTCTGAGGGACGTCAGTTTTACAGTCGAACCCGGTCAGGTGGCTGCGTTAGTGGGCCCGACTGGAGCCGGCAAGACCAGCATCATCAGCTTGATCTCCCGGTTCTACGATCCGGAGTCGGGGGTGGTTCGCATCGACGGAACGGACATCCGGGCGTTCCGGCAATTGTCCCTGCGCCGGCAGATCAGTTTTGTGTTGCAAGAGACGGTGCTGTTCCACGGCTCGATCTGGCACAACATCGCCTACGGCAAACCCGGAGCGAGCCGGGCCGAAATCTTGCGCGCGGCCGAACTTGCCAATGCCAGCGAATTCATCGAGAAGATGCCGCAGGGTTATGACAGCATGGTCGGGGAGCGCGGCGTTACGCTTTCCGGGGGGCAGCGCCAACGCATCGCCATTGCACGCGCCGTGATTCGCAATACACCGATCTTGATTCTGGACGAAGCTAGCAGCGGATTGGACGCGGCCTCCGAGGCGCTGGTTTTTGAAGCGCTCGACCGGTTGATGAAGGGCAAGACCGCCATCGTGATCGCGCACCGTCTGTCCACCATCCGCTCAGCCGACCTGATCCTGGTGGTAAACGATGGCGCCATCGTGGAACGCGGCAAACACGAAGAACTCATGGCGGCCAGCGGTTTGTACGCCGAGCTGCACGGGCTGCAATTCCAAACCGGCGATCGGGAAGCTGCTGCCAAGTAATGGCGGACTGTCACAAGCCGCGTAATTCGGCGATCCGTTGCTCCACCACCTGGCTAAACCGGGCGACTTCCTGGTCTGAGTATTGCGCTGCCCGGAACGCATCTTCAATCTGCTGGTGGGAGAGCCGGCCCAGCAGGTCGCCCATCCAGCGGGCGTCGCCGCGGGGGATGTCGCGGCCGATCCACCGCAGCTCTTCCCGCATCTTCCACTCGTGCCTGGTGAAATAGTGATAAATCGCAGGACGGGCAGGAACGTAAAAACTGACATCCTCTGGGGTCACTTGTTTGATGAACTTCGAATGCTCATAGGAATTGAGATTGCCTTTGGAGCTGCGGCGCAGCCATCTGAGTCCAATGGAGCCGAAACTTGCGCCCAGGTCACTTACCAGATAGATCTGTTCCGGCTCGTCACCGCGAACCTGAAGAATGGCATTGTTCACATCCTTCAAGTCCCAGTTGTTGATCAATGCCATCAGTACCCGCAAACCGTTCAGCTCGCGAGTGCCGCTGAAAGGGTCGTGGGCCCATTGCCAGATGCCGATCTTTTTGGCGTCGTCAGGTGTCCGCTTCAACCGTATGTTATCGATCGTGCCGCCCGGCCGGATGTATTTGCGGCCGCGCCGCATGCGGGGCAGTTCCTTGATCCGCGCGGCGGCTACGAAATAGTTCTCATCCGTGAAGTATCCAACCCCCCATACCAGCCGCGATGCAACGGTTTCCGGCCGCGCCTCGATGCCCATTTTCAGCTTCCACTTCTTGCCGTCTTGATCGACCACGTCGAGCTTGGGAGTCGATCCCTCCAGGTCCTCCTTGACGAACGTGAGCGTCCCACGCGGTTGGCCGGCAACACCGCCGGGTCCGTAGAAGAGGTTCCGCGTGCCGATATCCTGCGGGTACTGCCAGAGAACCACCGGGCCCTGGCCTGTGACTTCCGGTACGGTGGCGATCGACTTGCCAGATTTCGAGGGACTAACCGTGGGCAGAGTACTCAGATACACAATGATGGCGAAACAAAACAATCGACAACTTTTGTGTCTAAGATTCATGGGGAAAGGTGGCACGGGAATTTCGCGAGCAAAAGCGGTGCCACTGTGAAACTAATCATTCAACCGAATGCCGGCGTACAGCCGCTGATCAAGGGAATCAACAAAGCAAAGAAGAGCATCGATATCGTGGTTTTCCGATTCGATCGATGCGAGGTTGAGCGCGCACTGGAAAATGCGGCCCGGCGCGGCGTGGCAGTGCACGCGCTCATCGCCTATACCAACCGGGGCGGTGAGAGAAACCTGCGCAAGCTGGAAATGCAGCTGCTCGCAGCCGGTATTACCGTCAGCCGCACTGGCGACGATCTCCGCCGGTATCACAACAAGTTGATGATTATCGACGCGCGCGAGCTTTACCTGCTGGCGTTCAATTTTACCTACCTCGACATTGATCACAGCCGCAGTTTCGGGGTGATCACCCGGCACCGGCGCCTGGTGCAGGAGGCGATGAAGCTCTTCGAAGCGGATGCCACACGCCAGCCCTACCTGAATAGCGTCCCTGCGTTTGTAGTAAGCCCCATAAACGCACGCAAACAGTTGAGCGCCTTTTTGCAGGATGCCAGGAAAGAACTGCTGATCTATGATCCCGATATCAGCGACCCGGCCATGATCCGCCTGCTCAAAGAGCGCGCTGCCAAAGGCGTGAGTATCCGAATCATCGGCAAGCTAACCCGCCAGACACCTGGGGTGATGGCGCGCAAGCTGGCGCCGATGCGCCTGCATACGCGCGCGATTATCCGGGATGGCAAGAGCGCATTCATCGGCAGTCAGAGCCTGCGCGAAGAGGAACTGGAGAAACGCCGCGAAGTCGGCGTCATTCTGCGAGACCGCAGTGTAGTCTCCCACATGCAGAAAACCTTTTCGGAGGACTGGGACCAATCCGAACACGATGCGTCCGAGCAAAGCCGTGAGACTGCCGAACCCGTTACCCGATTGGCCAAGAAGGTGGCGAAGGCGGTCGCCCGGGACTTGCCGCCGGTGTGGCCTGCGCTGGAAGTTGTGGTGAAAGAGGCCGGAACCGAGATCGATCTCAATCCTGAGCAGGTTCAGGAGACCGTGAAGGAAGCGGTTCGGGACGCGGTGAAAGAGGTTGTGAAAGAAGTGGTAGTGAAAGGCGCGAGCGGTCAGGAGTAACGTTGCGGCGGCTTACAACTCGGGGTTGATCTCTTCCAAGGTGCGCCCGGTCGTCGGCGGCGCAAAGAGTCCGATATCGGCGATCACAAGGATCATGGCGCCGGCTACGATCGCAAACATCATCGTGGCGCCAAAGCGTTGCAACACCGGAAGCAGGACGAACGGCATTAAGGCGCTCGACAAGCGGCTCAATCCATAGGCGAAACCGGTGGCCGTGGCGCGGATCGAGGTCGGAAAGATCTCGCCTTGGAAAATGTGGTAGGCGTTGGAGAAGATGTTGCTCGTGATTGTGTACAAGATGCCGAGCATCATGATGACGAAGGGCGTAGTCGAGTAGCCGAGTAGCACTCCGAACGCTGCCATCAGAAACGCCGAACCCACAATCAACCACCGCCGATCGAAGCGCTCAACGAAGATCAGCGATAGCAGCGAGCCGGCGGGGTATCCCAGGAACGCCACCGCCGTATAGGTGAGCGAGGTCAGGACGGAAAAGCCTTTGGCCGCTAAGACCAGCGGCACCACTGTGCCAAAGCCGTAGTAGCCAACCGTCTGGAATACGTGGAAGATCCACATCATGATCGTTCGGGTTCGGTACTGAGCCGCGAAAAGACTTCGAAAGACAATTGCTTTCTTCGCTTGGTGGGCGCTCGATTCCAGCCAGCGCGGCGATTCGGGAAGGCCTCGGCGCAAGAACCAAACAATGGCGCCGCCGAGCGATCCTGCGACAAACAGCCAACGCCAGCCCGCAATCCCGAGTGGATTCAGAGGGACCAGGATCCGCGCCAGGAAACCAACTGCGGGCACTCCCAGGAATCCGATGGTGTACGCCCAAGCGATCAACCGGCCGCGGCTTCTGGCCGGAAACAGCTCGCTGAGATAGGCATCCGAAAGCGGCACCTCCGCGCCGATCCCGATTCCCGCAAGCAGACGCGTGATCACCAGCATTTGCGGACTCGTGCTCAAGGCTCCCAGGAAGGTGAACAGCGAATAAATGGCGAGATTGACGAGATACGCGGAACGCCTGCCCACGCGGTCCGCCATTGTTCCCAAGCAAGTCGCCCCCAGAAACATGCCGAGGAAACTGGAACCAAGGACGATCGGCAGCAGCGTCTGGCTAAGCTGGAATGATGTTGTCAGCACCGTCCCGATGACTCCGGCGAGAAAGACATCGAAGAAATCGAAGAAGAGGCCGAGTCCGACGATGACCGTTACTCGAAGGTGGGCGCGAGTTCGTGACAGTTGGTCGAGCGTGCTGGCGAGCATGACGGGTTGATCGACGGGGCTTCGCGCTAAGGTCTGGCGGCGCCGGCTGCAACGGAAGTCTGATAACTTAGGGCTTCCACCCACTCTCCGCCGCGCTCGATCCACAGGCGTGTAACATGCAGCGGCTTGCCGCGGTCAGGCCGGTGCTCGGACGTCATCAAAATGGCGTGGTCCAAATCGAACATGTGAGCGGAGACGAGCGGCGTGGGAGCTACGCCCGACATTTTCGAGTGGTCGAAATCTTCCATCCGGCCGCGCTTGTCGTAGAGCTTGTTGCTGTTGGAACTGGCGGCTACGAATTCGTCGGCAACCATGGTGGCGAAGACGGCTGAATTGTGGGCCATCGCGGCCGTCTCCAGTTTCGAGTACGCTTTTGCTACGCGTGCCTCCTGTTCATTCTTCGGCTGGTAAGGGACTGTCTTACAGGGATTCTCGCAGTCCCTCCCCGCTCCGGGAGTAACGGAAGGAGGCGCGGGGAGCGACATCACTTCCTGATAGACGATCGCCTTCCAGCCGTCCGCGCGCCTTACCCATACGCGCAGCACGTGGGTTCGATCGGCGTTTTGCTGGACATCGCCAGTGTCGCCATATGAGTATTGCTTGGTTTCTGAGCCGCTCTCGCTCCGGATTGCTGGCTGGGGCAGATCGCGGAGGGTCTCGCCCTTGGTTCGAGTCTTTCCTTCGAAGTCCGTCCACGTAAAATCGGCATCGAGCAGCGTTTCGAGCGCAGCGCGGTCCGCTCTGACAACGGCCTGCACAAAAGCGCGATCGGCCTCCATCATCGACGGATTCGGATCCGCGCTTGCAGCTCTTACTGCGCCGAGGTACTTCTTGCGCATTTTGGCCACGATGGTAAATTCCGGATCCACCACGTTGGAAACGTCGTACTCCATTCCCTGGCCTAGCAAGAGGCTGGCGCCGCGCTCGTCGAATCCGTAGCCTTCCATCAGCCAGCGCATCAGCTCGGTGGTGGCATGTTGCAGGGCTTCGTTGAGCGCCCGCGAACTGCCGAGCACCATGATGAAATCGTCATTTTCGAGGCGCGGCCAGTTGATCTTCTTCCCTTTGATGAGGTCCACCGAAAACTCGACATCGAGTGATGTCTCGATAGCGCTGCCCAGAACTTCGCCGTCGCCCTGCCGCGCGTGGCCGTCGCCGAGAAAGAACAGCGCGCCCGGCTCGAACACGGGTAACATCAACGTGGCGCCGGCGCCCATGCCGTTGTAGTCCATATTGCCCCCGAAATTGTCCGGGAAGGTGGTAGGGATGGCAGCCTTATTCGGAGGCGCTGTGGCGACGCAGCCGAGCATCGGGCGAAGCGGCAACTCGATCCGCGGTCCTTTGAAATCCACGGGGTCGAGATAGGCGATGCCCTTCTGCTTGTCGATTTGCCAGGTCGCCAGCTTCGGCTCGCGCAGGGCTTCCAGGCGCAGGAAGCCAGGGTCGGCGGTGTAAGGCGCCAAGAGCGACGCGGAAAAGCCGGTGGAGCGATTCGTCTCCAGACGCAGCAGATGGACCACCAGGGTGTCGCCCGGCTGCGCGCCTTCGATAAAGAACGGCCCGGTTTCCGGATTGGGCCCCTGGCCTCGTTGCACGCCTTTGGAGTCCACACCGCGCGCGTCGATCGTGTAGGTGATTACGTGGTCGCCGGGCTTGATGCGCAGGACAGGCGGATGCGCAGCGGAAAAGGTGTTGTGGAACTGCGCCGGATCGAATCGATGAGTCTCGGCGAAACCGGCTGTGACGATTGCGAATAGAACGACGAGTTTCATACAGTTTCCCGAAACTCCGGACGCCGGGTATGCCATTCGGTCGCCTGCTCGTAGGCGTGCGCCAAAGCGAGCATATCGACCTCCGCGAATGGAGCTGCGCTGATCTCGAGGCCGATTGGTAAACCAGCGCTCGTAAATCCGCAGGGAAGCGTGATGGCTGGGATTCCGTAAACGTCAAAGGCCCACGGATTGCCGGTGTTGCCCGCAACCGGATACACCGGTGCATTGGCGGGAGGCGCCGGCTGGTTCAGCGTCGCAGTGATCGTAGCGGGAGGCGCCTTCATCGTTGGAGTAACTAAGACGTCCACCGTTGTGAATACCTTCTTGATTGCCAGGCGCGCTAAATCCACTTGCCGCCGCGCTTCGGCATAGACGTCCGGCTTAATCTCATTCGAGCGGATCATCAGCGCGCGCGTCGCCGCTTGATATTTTTCCGGCGATTCCGTGAGCCACTTCGCGTGATAGGCATAGGTTTCGGGACCCCAAACAATCGGCGCGGCCACTGCCGGAGGAAGCTGAACTTCCTTAACGCTGGCGGTGAGCTTTCGCAGAACTTCTATGGCAGCCTCCACGGCTTGCGCATACTCCGGGTTCAGATTGTCGAAAAAGCCGGCTCGCGGCAGGCCCACGCGCAACCTCGACACCTGCATCCGGAAGGCGCGGCTGTAGTCCGGAACTGGTACGGCGACCGTGGTGGGGTCCATCGCGTCGTAGCCCGCGATCACTCCCAGCATCAACGCCGCGTCTTCGACTGTCTTACAGATGGGACCCACATGGTCGAGCGTCCACGCCATAGGAATGACGCCACGGTTGCTGACGCGGCCGTACGTGGGCATCAGTCCGACCGTGCCGCAGTGGGAACTCGGTATTCGGATCGATCCGCCCGTGTCTGTGCCGAGAGTGCCGAAGCAGAGACCGGAGGCGATGGCCGCCGCGGAGCCGCCCGATGACCCTCCCGAAATCCGGTCCAGCGCCCAGGGATTGTGGACCGGTCCGAAGTACGTCACAGCGGAACTGGCGCCGTACGCGAACTCATGCATGTTCAGCTTGCCGAGAAGGATCGCGCCGGCGCTCTTCAGCTTCGCGGCAACCTCTGCATCTTCTTCCGGAACGCGATCCTTAAATAGTTCGCTCGCGCCCGTGGTTCGCACACCGGCTGTGTCGATGTTGTCTTTCAAGGCGATGGGAATGCCGTGCAGGGGTCCGCGCCATTTGCCCCGGCGCGTTTCCGCTTCCATCTCGCGCGCAGTGGCGAGCGCCGATTCACCCGTGACCGTGATGAACGCATTCACCTTTGGGTTGAGCTGTTCAATTCGCTTGAGGCAAGCCTCCGTCAGCTCCACCGGCGAGGCTCCTTTGCTCCGCAGGAGCTCCGCAGCTTTTTTCAGGGTCAGAGCCGTCAGGTCTTGCGATTCACCCAGCGCCGGCGACGCTGCGCAAGCGGCGCCAATTCCCGCGGCGAGGAAGGCTCTCCGCGAATGTTGCTCCCGGTTCGTGTCGCGATCCATGCTATTTCGATCCCCAGTCGCCCGCTACGAAAAAAATCTTCGGCAACCGGCTGTACATGATCTCACCACTTTTCGTTTTCCGCTCCCTTTGGTCGCGGCTCGGTCAGGGAGCTACCAGTTAACCGAGCCGTGACTGAAAGGACCGGTCTCTTTTCCGCTCCCTAGTGAGGATATAGTTTTCATTCGCACAATGGCAATCCGGTGAGTCTATAATAACCGCCATGCCGAACACACGCGAGTTCGAGTGGCCGACATTTCTGATGGCCGCGTTGATTCTGGGCCTCGCCGCCCGCCCCGTCCAGGGGCAGACACAACAGCCGCCCGACCACCCGGCAGTCCAGGTCCATGGAAACACGTACACGCCCCGGTCAATCCTGACGCGTAACATGGGCACGCCGGAGGATCAGACGGCGCAGTTCCCACCCCACCGGATCATCGGCAACATCTATTACGTGGGAACCAGGACCCTCAGCTCGTTCCTCGTGGTCACACCACAGGGAAACATTCTTATCGACAGCACCTATGAGCGCAACGTGCCCACAATTGAAAAATCCGTCGGGCAACTGGGGTTCAAATTCTCGGATATCAGGATCCTGCTGGGCAACCATGCCCACGGCGACCACCAGGAAGGCGATGCCTTAGTCAAGGAGATGACCGGCGCGCAGGTGATGGCGATGGCGGAAGACGTGCCCGCGCTGGAAGCGATCAAACCCGGTGGAAAAAACCACCCCATCGACAAAGTGCTGCACGATGGATCCAGCGTGACACTCGGTGGAACCGTGCTCATCGCGCATTTGACTCCCGGCCACACTCGCGGCTGCACCACCTGGACCATGAAGGCGCAAGACGGAGGAAAGGCGTACGACGTGATGTTCGGTTGTAGCTTGCGGCCACCTGCAACGCTCACACCGGCGATCGTGGACGAGTTGAACCGTTCGTTTCGGCTGGTGCGAGCGCTAGCCTGCGACGTACCGCTGGGAGACCATCCGGCCCAATACCGAATGCAGGAGAAGTACGCCAAGCTCAAGAGCAACGGCCCGAACCCGTTCATCGACCGTGCCGGCTGCTTCGATGAGGCTGACATCCAGGAAGCCATGTTCCACGCCATCCTGGACGAGCAACGCCTAGCCCCCCATCCCTAATCAGCGGCTGCCCGACTTGACGTTTTTGAACACCTTCCCGCCCTTCATCACAAAGACAACTCTGCGCACGTTGGTAATGTCATCCACCGGGTTGCCTTCGGTGGCGATAATGTCGGCCTGCATGCCCGGCGCCAGAGTGCCGATCTGGTCTTCCATGCGCAGCGACTCGGCCGCCGTATACTGAGCCGCAATCAGCGCCGCCAGCGGGGCCTGCCCGCCATCGCGCACGCGGTAGATGAATTCTTCGTAGTTGCGTCCGTGTGCCCCGGCGCCGGCATCGGTTCCAAACACAATCTTCACCTTGCGCGCCAGGGCCCGCTTGAATGTATCGATTCCGATGGGGATTCCTTTCTCCATGTAGTCGAATCCGGCCTCATCGAAATTCCCGATGCCCAGGTAGTGCGCTTTATTCTCGATGTAGTTATGCAGTAAGAGACCGAAATTGGGATCGAAATAAGTTCCGCGCTGCGCCATCAGGTCGAGCACCTCGTCGGTCAGCCGATTGCCGTGCTCGATCGTCGTGCAACCGGCGAGAATGGCGGCCTTGGCGCCTTCGGGCCCTTGTGCATGAATCATCGACCGCTTGCCGAGCGCCCGCGCTTCTCCACAGCCCGCGCGCAGCTGCTCATCTGAGAGCGTCTGCCCTCCGCCTTCCCGAATGCTTTTGGTGGCGAAGATCTTGATTACGTCTGCGCCCTCGGCAACGTACTTCCGAACTTGCGCGCGGATCTCATCCGGCGTGCCATCGAGAATCGCACCCAGCGAGGTCAGAATGCGAGGGCCTGGCAAGGGCCCGGTGGCGATCCAATCCCGAAGATCCTTGTCGATTTCGAGGCCCGGACTCTGCACGGTGGTGAAGCCGGCCATGAGCGTCGCGTAGGCGTTCTCCGCTGCATAAAGCATCGATTGCTGCGGAGTTTCCATCTTTCCCTTTTCCGCCCGGCCCGTTTCGCGATCGAAATGGGTGGCGATGTGGGTATGAGTGTCGATCCAGCCCGGCATCACGGTCAGGCTGGAGAGATCGTAAGTGGCGTTCTTGAGCGAAGCGTCGATCTTCGAGATCCGCGAGCCTTCAATCACCACGGTCGTGTTGCGGAATACGCCGCCCTTTCCGTCCAGCAGCGTTCCGGCGCGGATCGTGATCGGTTGCCCACGCAGGGCAGCGGCCAGACAGGCTGCAATCAGAGCGGTCTTCGTGAACTGCATCGGCTCGCTCAGGGCGCCACGCAGTGGAAGTTGGCAGCCTCGTCAATGCTTCCCTGGCCGGAGTAGCGTGCCACTTGCGGATACGGGCAGAGAGGACGCGAACGCACCACCTGTGTGTCGACCACACGGCTCGCCACCATCGAGGCTGGGGCTTTGCCCTTTTCCACCCAATCGATCATGGCCGTCATCGAGTCGTGCCGATCCGGACCGATGCCGCCGCCGCAATGCGCCATCCCAGGGGCCATGAACAGGCGGAAGAATTCCGGCGTGTCCGGACCGTTCTTCGACACAGCCTGCTCGTAGTAATTCACGCCCATCATCGGCTGCAAGATCGAGTCCGCCCAACCGTAGGTCATGAGCAGTTTCCCGCCGCGTTTGTGGAATGCCGCCAGATCGGGGTTCTTCGCGTCTGCCAGCTTGCTCCAATCGTCGAGCAAGTGAATGTCGCGATCGAAGTCGAACATTTGGTAGTCGTAGTCCGGCTGCGGGGGCTTGTGCACCAGATAACGCATGGTCCCTTCCGCGAGGTTGAAGTCCGCCGGTTTGCGATCCGGCTGCGTGGTCACAATTACATTCAACCAGCCGCTGCCCGTGCCGCCGCCGAAGAGCCCCGTCGTGACGGCTTCACTGCCCACCATGTAACCCGGAAAGAACGGCTTGCCATTACTGACAGGGCCGCTGTAGACCTTGGCGATCGCCGCTGCCTGCGCCGCCGTGAGGCAGTCGCCGCGATCGCTGCCCTCGCTGCAGGCCGGGACATCGCGGGCCGGGTCGAACGAGCATTTGCGCGGATCGTCGACCAGCCCGTCCTTGAGGCCATCGATGGCATCGCACTTCGCCATCACTTTTTCCCCCAACATCGCCAGCTTGGCGGGAGTGAGCGGCGCGGCGTTCAGCGCCTTTTGATTCCACATGGCGCCGATGGTGAAACCGGTTTGATCCACCCACGGCGAGTTGGCCACGATGCCATCGAAATCCTGGGGAAAGCGCTGCGCCTCAATCAGGCCCTGCCGCCCGCCATTCGAACAGGAGTTCCAGTAAGCGCGCGAGGCCGGTTTGCCGTAATAGTCCCGAGTAATGTTCTTCGCGGTCGTAGCGGTAAGGTGCACCGCCCTGTAGGCGTAGTCGATGGCCTTCTCCGGGTTCGTCATCACGAACGATCCGCTGGGCTCCTTGCGGGCGTCGTGTCCCGTGTTCGTCTGCGCGAACGCGAACCCGAGTTGTAAAGCCGCGTTGCGCTGTGCCACCCGCTGCGGATCGTCCAATGCTTCGCCCGCCAGGCCGCCATTGCCGATCATGTAGAATCGCCCGCTCCACTTAGCCGGCAGGCTCACTTCAAATGCAATCTCGGGCGCGAGCAACCCGGTGACGCGGCAATGCGCCGGTACATCAGCGCCAGCCGGTATTTCGGCCGCTGCGATTTGCGCGATCTCCTTAGAGTGGAACTTAGCCAGTGCCTCGCAAGCCTTAGCCGGTTCCATCTCCGCTTTGGCGTAGTCCACCAACCCGGATTTTCGGTCGGCGAACGCCTGGGCGCGGCCGGGCGCCGCTAGGAGCGTCATCAGCAGAGCAGCGCCGGCTACCGTACCGGCAAAGCCGAATGTCGCCTGCAGTTTCTGGCACCGCATCTCTTGCATGGATGTCGTCCTCCTTCGCTACTTGCGTGCGTGTAGGTTATCACAAGCCATCGCGCCAGGCCTCGGCTCGCGAGTAGCGGCTGGAGCTTTCCACCTGCTGGATCGAGTCTTGCCGGCGCTGATTGCGGCCGAGCCGAAAGGAGGGCTAGAATCCGGGAATGCCTGGTCCATTGATGAACCGTCGAGAGGCTGTGGAACTACTGGGTGTGGCAGCCGCTACGCAGGCGCTGGCTGCGACATCACCTGATATCTGTTTTCTGCCGGCTGCCGAAATGGCGGACCTTATCCGGCGCAAGAAGCTCAGCGCCCGGGAAGCCATGACGGCGCACCTGAAACAGATCGAGCGCGTGAATCCACAGGTCAACGCAATCGTTACCTTGACTGCCGAACAGGCGATGGAGAACGCGCGGAAAGCGGATGAGGCGCAGGCACGCGGAGCCACGCTGGGCCCGCTGCATGGACTGCCCGTCGTGCACAAAGACCTGTTCGACACGGCCGGGGTGCGGACGACGTTTGGCTCGAGAATCTTCAGGGACAATGTGCCGAAGCAGGATGCGCTCATTGTGGAGCGCATCAGCAGAGCGGGCGCCATATCGGTGGGAAAGAGCAATACGCCGGAGTTTGGCGCGGGCTCGCAGACATTCAATGAGGTATTCGGCGCTACCAGGAATCCGTACGATCTGACCAAGACTTGCGGCGGCAGCAGCGGTGGCGCGGCGGTGAGCGTGGCGTGCGGCATGGTTCCCATGGCGGACGGCAGCGATAGTGGCGGTTCGTTGCGCAATCCGCCGGCATTTTGTAACGTTGTTGGGCTACGGGTTTCGCCGGGCCGCGTGCCGAGCGCAGCGCAGGGAAATGCCTGGTCTACTGTTTCGGTGAGCGGGCCCTTGGCGCGCACCGTCTCCGGCGTGGCCTTGCTGCTGAGCGCCATCGCCGGCCCCGACGAGCGCTGCCCGATCTCGATCACGGAGCCGGCCTCGCGCTTCGCGCAAAAACTGGATCGCAACTTCAAGGGTGTGCGTATCGCCTGGTTCAAGGATA
>DATJAK010000212.1:0-16889 GCA_035516375.1 Bryobacteraceae bacterium | reverse complement strand
CCCGCCGAACGCGGCGATGTACTGGTCCTGCTTGCCGATCGGCTCGCCGAGAATATCGAGCTCGATATGACATGCCTCCTCGGCCAGTTCCCGGCGTGAAATCTGGTCGTTCTGCAGCATGTGCAACGCCCGGAGAAGCGCCGTGGTAAAGCTGCCGGAAGAGCCCAGCCCGGTTCCCGCCGGGATGTCTGACAGGCTGGTGATTTCCAGGTGCGGATGATGCACTCCAACCAGCTTCAGCGCCTCCCGGACAATCGGATGACTGATTTCACTCGCGACCTGGACCGTTTCCATCTTTGAGTACTTAACGATAATGGCTTCCTGAAATGTCTCGTGGAGGGTGATGTAAACATACTTATCGATGGCCGCCGAGATCAGGAATCCACCAAATTCCCGGTAATAGGAAGGGAGGTCCGTGCCACCTCCGCCAAGAGAAATGCGCAATGGGCTGCGTGTGATAATCATGATCGAAAGAATCACATTAGCAGTTTTCGTTGCGATACTGGAGGGATGTTCCCCAACCTGCCCGCATGGGCCTTGGAGATTGCCGGGTTCTCCGTGGGAGACGCGCTTCAGGTATCGGAAATTGATGGCATCAACCTGCCTTTAAATCGGGCACGCCTTGCCGGATTTCTCAGCGAGTTCGCCGATGACCGGGATATCGCGGATTTGTTGACCCTCGACGTCATCGGCGCCACTGCCGGCCTGCCGGTTAGCTCCACCGGATTGGCGGAATCTCTCCCTAGCCTGGTTCTGAGACCGTTCCGCCTTTGGGAGTATGCCTGGCTGTACCGCATTCTGAACCTTTCGGCTGGCGGGGTCCGTGTCCTGGACCTCGGAGGCCCGGCCACTCACCTGACTCTTCTGGCGGCTCTCGCGGGGTGCCGCGTGACCACCATCGACATCAATTCTGATTTCGTAGCGGCCGCGCGGGAATGTGCGCAAGCTCTCAAAATTGGCTCGCTGGACCCACGCGTGGGAGATATGCGGGACCTTTCCGCGTTTTCCAGGGATAGCTTCGATGTGGTCGTTTCGTGCTCCGTGCTGGAGCATCTGACCGGGGGCGACCAGGAAATCGCTTTGCGAGAAATGGCCCGGGTGGTGAAGCCGGGAGGGCTGGTCGGGCTGACCTTCGATTTCGGCCCATCAGCCGCCGGCGCCAACGTTTATCTGCCTCCGCCGCACGATCCTCCTCCGAACGCCGCGGAAGCCGTTCACCGTTTCACGCAAGGAGGGCTCGTGCCCCTGGGAAACGACTTTACCGAGGATCCGGTTCCCGGCTGCCTGTTTCATGACGATTCGATTCGCTACACTGTCGCTTCCCTCTTTTTGGCGAAACCACCCGCCCCCCCAATCGAAAGGCCGAAACCAAAGCCGCAGGGCAGGTCAGTACTGGCCTCTTTACAGGTCGAGAACGCTCCGTGCCGGTTTTATAGAACCGCATCGCGATTGGAAATCTCGCTGGTGCAGGCGGAGGCCAACCGAGTCGCGGCCGAGGAGCGGCTGATTGAGCTGGGCTTGAAAGAGAAGGCTCTAGGCGATTTCCACTCGCAGCTTCAACAAGCTTTCGAGCGCGCCAACTCGCTGGAAGCTGCCGCGGACGAACGCCTCACCGGTCTCCACGCCAAGGACGCTGCTCTAGCCGATCTCCGCTCGCAGCTTCAACAATCTATCGAGCGCGCCAACTCCCTCGAAACCGCCGCGGTCCAGCACCTTGCGGCTCTTCAGGCGGCCGAAGCTGCCGCCAGCGGAGTCCGCGGCGAGCTGCGGCGCACCCAGTCGGATCTTAAAGAGCTCAAGCACCGCTTCGAAACCGAAGGCGTACGCGAGTATATGTACCGGCGGTTTCGGCGTCAACACGGCGACGATAGCTCAACCGTGCTGAAATAGATTTTTCAATGAAAAGATCAGCCCTCTTTTGGGCATTGCTAGCGGTTTCTCTGCCCGGGGCAGATCGCTCCGTCCCGCCGGTCGCTCAGAAGTTCCTCGATCTGTTCCAGGACCTTCGCCAGACGGAGATGCAACCTCTCGACGCACGCCGTCATATGTCGGCGTAATACCCAGTCTGCGGCCGGTAGAGGGAGGTTTCCAGCAGCCCGTCATCCCTGACGCCGTGGGAGCCGTGGCGCGGTCGAATGGGAGCCCTGCGAAAAAGGGTCGCTGGAAAGGCATGTGATATCATCGAGCATTATAGAATCTTGGTCGCAATAAGGGTCACCTGCCCAGGAAATGCAAGTGGCATCTGTTCAGTTCAATGAGCAACGGGGCCCGCGGCCTTCTGTTATAAGCCTGCCGCGGTGGCGAAGGTATCTGAATAGGCTGCTCGCCGGGGAAATAAATACTGTCGTAAGGTATTGTGACCGAGTCATCCAGTGGTTGCCTCGGGCGAACGATTCCGGCGCACTGCTTAATGAACTCGATAACCCGCGTAAAGACATCATTGGTGATGCTGGCTCCTTTCCCGATTTGCGGTGCGAAGAAGCGCTCCGCACCGTCGTCCTGATCAACGGAACCTTTAACCATCACTTTGATATCCAGGGGCTGCTGGTCTTCCTGAAGGGCCAGCTATCCCGGACCTCGCGTGTTCTCGTGGTTCTGTACAACCCATATCTTCGCGGGTTGTACACATTGGCAAACAAGCTTGGCATTCGCCGTGGCGAACTCCCCAGCACATTCCTCACGCGTGTGGACCTTGAAAATATAGCTGGGATTTCGGGTTTTCAGATCGTCCGGCAGCGGCATGTGGCCTATTTCCCTTGGCGCTTACTCGGAATAGGTACCTTCGCCAACCGGCTTATGCCCGCGCTACCGCTGTTGCGGTGGTTCAGTTTCACATACGTGGTAATGCTCCGCCCGATCATTCCACAAACACCGGCCGGCATCTCGTGTGTGATTCCGGCCCGCAATGAACGGGGCAATATTGAGAATGCCTTGAAGCGCATGCCCGACCTGGGATGCCCCATCGAAGTGATTTTTGTGGAAGGTCACTCCAACGACGGCACCTGGGAAGAAATCCAGCGCGTGGCCGAACTCTATCGCTGGCAGTTCCGCATCCAGGCCCTCCAACAGACGGGCAAGGGCAAGGCGGATGCCGTCCGACTTGGCTTCGCGCACGCCACCGAGCCCGTACTGACCATCCTGGACGCCGATCTCACCATGCCCCCCGAAATGCTCAGCCGCTTTTTCCGGGCATATTGCGAAGGCCACGGTGACTTCATTAACGGATCGCGGCTCGTTTATCCAATGGAGGGGGAGGCGATGCGCTTCCTCAACCGTCTCGGCAACGTTTTCTTTGCAAAATGTCTGAGCTGGATCCTGGACGTACGCCTCGGGGATTCACTCTGTGGCACAAAGCTTGTGACACAGGCCGATTATGAGCGGATTTTGGCTTGGCGCCGCGATTTCGGCGACTTCGATCCGTTTGGGGATTTCGAGTTACTCTTTCCGGCTGCAGTGCTGGGCTTCGGAACGGTGGACATCCCGGTACGATACTTGGCGCGCACTTATGGCAGCACTAATATTAGCCGTTTCCGGCACGGATTCCAGTTGCTGAAAATGACCTCCATCGGCTTCTTCCGCATCAAACTCGGACTTACTCGGCATGGACGCTCTCGATAGCCCCGACCGGATTGCGGAACTCCGTGCAATGATCGACGCCAAAGCGGCGCTGCGACGATTCTATACGGATATATATGCCAGATACACGGCTTGCCTGGCGAAATGTCCCAAAGAAGGTCTGGCGGTGGAACTCGGCTCCGGCGGCGGCTTCGTGCAGCAAATCATCCCCGAGTTGGTCACGACGGACGTGCTGCATTACGACGGGCTCGACCGCGTAGTAGATGCCACCCAGATGGTTTTCGCCAATCATTCGGTCCGATTCTTCGGCATGCTCAACGTTTTTCACCACATTCCGGATGCGGCGGCATTTCTACGGGAAGCCGGACGCTGTCTGGCACCGGGTGGCCGCCTACTGATCATCGACCAGCACCCCGGATGGATCAGTAAGCCGATCTTACGGTACCTTCACCACGAGCCGTTTCGCCCCGATGCCAAGGATTGGCGATTTGAAAGTACTGGACCACTGAGCGGGGCCAACGGGGCGATGGCGTGGATTGTGTTTGTGCGAGATCGCCCGAGGTTCACGCGGGAGTTCTCGGAACTCCAGCTCCATCAATATCGTCCATTTGCTCCATTGGCGTATTGGCTATCGGGTGGGCTGAGGCCCTGGTCTCTATTGCCTTCGGCCGCCTACGGCATCGTGAACGCCATAGACCACGCATTGCTTCGAATGTCCACTCACTTTGGCAGTTTCGTCGAAATCGAAATCATTCGGCGGTGATTTTCGGACGCCTCGTCAATTATCCTCGGAAAGCCGACATCTTTTCCCCGTCTGGGTTGAGCCGGAGCGCAAGCCGGATTTCATGGCGCGGCTAAGCCGGTGCTTGGGAAGCGTCAAACGAACGCTGTCCGGTAGCCGCCGCGCCGGCCTGGTTGCCGGCTGCCTTTTTCCGTGCCACCGCAATCAGCGAAAGCCCCGGCCATGGAATCAATTTGTCCAGCCGGCTCCAGAACCACACTGTTTTATCGAACAGCTTCAGAAACGGCTTGTTGATCCGGCGCGAACCCAGTACGCGGCTATACACCCACCAGGGCGGGCCGCCGGCCTTGTTGAACTGGTAGACCTTCTCCACATTGAAGCCGTGCGCTTCCAGCATGCGCCGCATTTCGTTTGCAGTGAAGCGGCGCTTATGGCCCAGGCTGCGGTCGAGGCTGCCGTATAGTGAGGGCCCGTGGGGCACCAGCACGATCAGGTTACCGGAGTCCTTTAACGCGCCGGCCAGCGATTCGATCAGCTCGTCGGGCCGGTCGAGATACTCCATTACGTTCAGACACAGGACCGTATCGAACGAGTGCCCCACGCCGGCCATGTCTTCCGCGGACTCCGGGTCGAGGCGCTGCACCATCACGTTGGGCGTACGCAGAAACCGGTTGCGCAGGGCATGCAGGTGCAGCGGGTCCTTTTCCGCGGCCACGTAGAGCGCGCGCCGCCCCATCAGCCGGCCCGAGATATTGCCAATTCCGGCGCCGATTTCGAGCACCGAATCGCCCACATGCGGCCGCAGCGTGCGCGCCAGCCAACTCAAGTATTGCGGCGTTCCGGTGAGGTTGTTCAGCACGTCGCGGCCGTAAGGCGCCGCGTAAAGATCGTCGATCACCCAGAACCGCAAAATCACACCCATCGCTTTCAGCCCGTCCTTCCAGCCGATCTTCTTTCCTTCCTCGTACGTGCGGCCGTGATAGCTGATGGGCACTTCGTAAATGCGGAGTTTTCGCTTGGCGCTCTTCATCACGATTTCGGGTTCGAAACCGAAGCGGTCGGAGCGGATGGGAATGCTCTTCAGCAGGTCCGTGCGAAAAACCTTGTAGCAGGTTTCCATGTCCGTCAGGTTGAGATTGCAGAACATGTTGCAAACCAGCGTCAGGACTTTGTTGATCATGGAATGCCAGAAAGGCAGCACGCGGCTCTGCTCGCCGGCCATATAGCGCGAGCCGAATACGGCATCGGCATTACCCTCCAGCAGCGGGCGCAGCAGCCTGGGATATTCCGAAGGATCGTATTCCAGGTCGGCATCCTGGATGAGGGAAAAATCGCCCGTAGCTTTGCCGATGGCGGTACGCACCGCCGCGCCCTTGCCGCAATTCTTCTCGTGCCGGTAGAGTTGAATCTGCGGAAAAGCATCCGCCAGGCGCTGGAGGATATCCCAGGTGCCATCGGTGGAACGGTCGTCCACCACCACCAGCTCCCGTTCCATGTTCTCGGGAAGCGGCGCGGTCAGCACCAGTGAAATGGATCGTTCCACCACGGTGCGCTCATTGAAAACAGGCATGAGGACCGAGATCTTCATCGAATGTCAAAAGTGTAGCAAAAGGTCCATGCGCGCCGCTGTGATCAAGCGCCCTCAGGCGCCAGATGGTGTGCGCCGCGAGCGGCCGCGGCGCCCGCCTGCTGATACCAGCGAATCGTCTCCTCCAGGCCTCGCTCCAGCGTGGTAGTTGCGCGGAAGCCGAATTCGGCTTCCGCGCGGCGGACGTCCAGACAGCGGCGAGGCTGGCCATTCGGCTTGGTCGCGTCCCAGCGGATGGCGCCCGTGAAACCCGTCAAGCGGGCAATCCGCTCCGCCAGATCGCGAATGGAAATCTCCTGGCCGCTGCCCAGGTTCACAGGCTCCGGCTTATCGTATTGTTGCGTAGCCAGCAGAATGCCTCGGGCGGCATCGCTGACGTAAAGAAACTCGCGCGTGGGGCTGCCGTCGCCCCACAAAACAATTTCGCCCGCTCCGGCGGCGCGCGCCTCCATGCATTTTCGGATCAGCGCCGGAATCACGTGAGAGGTCTGTGGGTCGAAATTATCCCCGGGGCCATAGAGATTCACCGGCAGCAGGAAGACGGCATGCATGCCGTATTGCTGGCGGTAGGCCTGGCATTGGACCAGCAGCGCCTTTTTGGCAATGCCGTAAGGCGCGTTGGTCTCTTCCGGATAGCCGTTCCATAGATCATCTTCGGAAAACGGAACCGGAGTATATTTCGGATAAGCGCAGATAGTACCCAACACCACCGTTTTCTCCACCGCGTATTGGCGCGCGGCTTCGATCAATTGCACACCCATGATGGCGTTTTCGTAAAAAAAGCGCCCGGGATCGGCCATATTGGCGCCGATGCCGCCCACCACCGCGGCAGCATGAATCAATACCTGCGGGCACACGCTTTCGAACAGCCGTTGAATGTCGGCGGCGCGTGTCAAATCGAATTCCCGGCGGCGCGGGGCGAATACGTTGCGCGCGTGGGACTCCTCGAGCACCCTTTTGAGATGTCCTCCGAGAAATCCGCCTCCGCCGGTCAACAGGATGCGCCGCTCGGTGAGATCCAGCACTACGAGCTCTCCCCCACGACGCTGCGGAGCGCGGCGCGGCCTCCCTCCAGGGTGCGCCGGACTGCTCTCAGATCGGCGTCCACCATCAGCCGCACCAGGTGGTGGAAGGTCACAGTGGGGTTCCATCCGAGCACGCGGCGCGCCTTGGAGAAGTCCGCCTCGAGAGCGTCCACTTCCGCGGGGCGGTAGTAACGCGGGTCGATGCGCACGTACTGCTGCCAGTCGAGGTCCGCTGCGGCGAAGGCTAGCTCCACGAATTCGCGCACGCTATGCATCTCGCCGGTGCCGATGACGTAGTCGCCGGCCTCGTCCTGCTGGAGCATGCGCCACATGGCTTCGACATAATCGGGCGCATAACCCCAGTCGCGGCGCGCCTCCAGGTTGCCCAGGAACAGCGTGTCCTGCAAGCCCAGCTTGATATGCGCCACGGCCCGCGTGATTTTGCGCGTCACGAAGGTTTCTCCCCGGCGCGGCGATTCGTGGTTGAACAGAATGCCGCATGAGGCATGCAAGCCGTAGCTTTCACGGTAATTGACCGTACAGTAATGGGCGAAAGCTTTGGCGCATGCATACGGGCTGCGAGGATGGAAAGGGCTCGACTCGTTCTGCGGCGGCGGTGTTTTGCCGAACATCTCGCTGGAGCTGGCTTGATAGAACCGGCAGCGCAGGCTGGTGCGCCGGATGGCTTCCAGAAGGCGCAGCGTGCCCAGCCCCACTGCGTCACCGGTGTATTCCGGTGTTTCGAAACTGACTTTCACGTGGCTTTGCGCGCCCAGGTTGTAAATTTCGTCGGGGCGGATATCGGTGAGCAGGCCCACCAGCGAAATGGCATCGGTAAGATCGGCGTAATGTAGAAATAACTGCGCTCCGGACTCGTGAAAGTCGCGGTAGATATGGTCGACGCGGTCTGTATTGAACGAGGAAGACCGGCGCTTCAAGCCATGGACTTCGTATCCTTTGGATAAGAGTAATTCGGCCAGGTAAGAGCCATCCTGGCCGGTGAGCCCTGTAATTAAAGCCTTCTGCATAGAATCGAGAGGGTATTCTAGCACGGGATGAATAGCAGCACGTCCCCCGACTTATAATCGAATTTCCGATGCGTATCTTAATCACCGGAGTGTGCGGCTTTGCCGGTAGCGCGCTGGCGGAATCTCTGCTGGCGCGGCGCGAGGGCCTACGGATTGCGGGTATCGACAATTTGATGCGGGCGGGTTCGGAGTTCAACCGCATGCGGCTGCGCGCACTGGGCATCGACGTGGTACACGGCGATCTGCGCTGCGCCAGCGATTGCGAAGCTCTTCCCGGGGCCGATTGGGTGATCGATGCGGCGGCCAATCCGAGTGTGCTCGCGGGTCTGGGGTCGGGCAGCCGCCGGCTTTTCGAGCATAATCTGGGCAGCCTGGTGAACGTGCTGGAGTACGCCAAAGCACATCGGGCGGGCCTCATCCTGATCAGCAGCAGCCGCGTATATTCGGTCGGCGAACTGGCGGCGCTGCCGCTGGTGGCGGCCGGCAATGCTTTCCGGCTGGACGATTCACGGTCCTTGCCGGGCGGAGTTTCGGTGCGCGGCATCGACGAGGATTTCTCCACCGAGCAACCTGTTTCGCTTTACGGCAGCATGAAGCTGGCCGCGGAAACCGTGGCGCTCGAATATGGCGCGGCGTTCGGATTCCCGGTGTGGGTAGACCGCTGCGGCGTACTGGCCGCCGCGGGGCAATTCGGTGGTCCCGAGCAGGGCATCTTTTCCTACTGGATCAACGCGCACCTGCGCCGGCGGCCGCTGCGCTATATCGGCTTCGACGGAACCGGCAAACAGGTGCGCGATGCCTTCCATCCCCGTGACCTGGCGGCGCTCCTCGATGCGCAGATGGCCGAAGAGCGCGCCGGCGGCCGGCGCATCTATAACGCAGGCGGAGGAATTCGAAACGTTATGTCGCTGGCCCAGTTGACCGCCTGGTGTGATTCCCGCTTCGGCGAGCACGTGCCGGAAGCCGACCTCCGCGCCCGGCCCTACGACGTTCCATGGCTGGCGATGGATTCCAGGCGGGCGGAAAACGACTTCGGCTGGACGGTGGAAACCCGGCTGGCAGACCTGCTGGAAGAGATCGCGTGCCACGCCGGCCGGCATCCGGAATGGCTGGAGCGAAGCGGAGTATGAAACCGCCTCTTCGTATCGGGCTCTTGCAGGTGGATACGACGGCGGGAGACCTGGAGGGCAACGCCGCCCTGATCGTGCGCGGCGTACGCGCGGCGGCCCAACAAGGCGTGGACCTGGTGGTGACGCCGGAGCTGGCGCTGATGGGCTACCTGCCGCGCGACCTGCTGATGAGCCAGGGTTTTGTAGAGCGCGCTTTCCGCATGCTGGAGCGGATGGCGGGAGAGCTGCGCGGTTCGGCCGCGCTGCTGACGGGCCTGGCCACGAAGAATCCGGCCGATATCGGCCGCCCGCTTTTCAATAGCGCCGCCCTGGTACGCGATGGCGCGCTGGGCCCACTCTTTCATAAGACGTTGCTCCCCACTTACGACGTTTTCGACGAGGACCGCTACTTCGAGCCCGCGCGGCAGCCCGGAATCCTCGAGTTCGGCGGCTGGCGGCTGGGCATCAGCATCTGCGAAGACGTCTGGAACGACCGCGACTTCTGGCAGCGGTGCCGCTACCAACGCGACCCGGTGGAAAGCCTGGTGGCCGAAGGCGCCGATGCCATTCTCAACCTCTCCGCATCGCCGTTCTACGTGAGCAAGCAAGCGCTGCGCGAAGACATGCTGGGCCACATGGCGCAGCGCCATCAGCGTCCATTGGTGATGGTCAACCAGGTGGGCGGCAACGACGATCTGATCTTCGACGGGCAAAGCTGCGCCTTCGATGCCTCCGGCCGGCTGTGTGCGCGCGCCAAGGCTTTTGCCGAAGACTTAATAATGGTGGAGCTCGCCACGGGTACTGGTTCCATCGCCGCGCACGACTTCACGCCCGAAGCGGAGATCTGGAACGCGTTGGTTTTGGGTGTGCGCGATTATGCCCGCAAGACGCATTTTCAAAAGGCCCTGCTGGGGCTTTCGGGAGGCGTCGATTCTTCGCTCACCGCGGCCATTGCCGCCGAAGCTCTGGGCCCGCGGAATGTGCTCGGCGTGTTGATGCCTTCCTGCTATTCGAGCCAGGGAAGCATCGACGATTCGCTGGCTCTGGCACGCGATTTGAGGATAGAAACGCTTACGCTGCCCATCGGCGGGATTATGCAGACATACGACGCGCTACTGCGGGACGCGTTCGCCGGCCGGCCGGCGGACGTCACCGAAGAGAACATTCAATCCCGCATACGCGGCAACCTGTTGATGGCGCTCTCGAATAAATTTCGCTCGCTGCTGCTGACCACCGGAAACAAGTCGGAGATCGCGGTGGGCTACTGCACTCTGTACGGCGACATGAACGGTGGCCTGGCGGTGATTGCCGACCTGCCCAAGACGATGGTGTACCGCGTAGCACGCTGGCGAAACCGGCAGCAGGCGGTTATACCGTCGGCCGTATTGGAGAAGCCGCCCTCGGCCGAGCTGCGCCCGAATCAGACCGACCAGGATTCGCTGCCGCCGTACGATCTGCTCGACCAGATTCTGGAGTTGCACGTGGAGCGGTCGCAGTCGGCCGAAGAGATCGTCGCGCAGGGGTTCGACGAAGCCACCGTGCACCGCGTGCTCGCGCTGGTGCGCAACGCGGAATTCAAGCGCAAGCAGGCCGCCCCGGTGCTGAAGGTGACTTCGCGGGCGTTCGGGACCGGATGGAGAATGCCGATCGCGCGAGGCGAAGGGTAGGCGGGCGCATGAGCCGGGCGGTATTCCTGGATCGCGATGGCACCTTGATGGAAGAGGTCTGCTATTGCGGCGACCCGGCCAAAGTAAAAGTTTACGCCGGTGTTGCCGATGCGCTTCGCCGGCTCAAGCAGGCCGGCTTTCTGCTTTTCATCGTGACCAATCAAAGCGGCATCGGGCGCGGCATTATTACCGAGGCACAGTACCAGGCGGTCCAGGCGGAGTTAGTGCATCAACTGGGGGATGGTTTGATCGATGGATGTTACTTTTGTCCGGATACTCCGGGGGCGGACTCCGCCAGACGAAAGCCCGAGCCGGGGATGGTGCTGGAGGCGGCACGGGAGTTTGGGATAGACCTGCCACACTCGTTTCTTATTGGGGACAAAAGTTCCGACGTCGACTGCGGCCGCCGCGCCGGGACGCGCACTATTCAAGTAATGACCGGCTATGGACAGGAGCAGAAGTCGGCTGCGGATTTCACGGCGCGCGACTTGATAGAAGCCTCCCACATAGTACTAGAACTTTGATTTGTTCGCATTTTTACCAATTACATTGGCACTAAAAATCAAGCAGCTAAGTTCTTGACACCTCAGTGAGATACGGGGTAAGGTTATCATTCACACGGGAAATCCCCTGTGTGAGGTGGAACAAAATTCCAAGGTGCCCTTCCCGCTGTTCGCCCACTTCCTCGTGAACGAAGGCACCCACAAGAAGAAAAACCGGTAGGGGCTGGGCTCAAGCTGGGAACGACCTTCGCCAGCCCTTACAGCAATCATCGGGCACGGTGCATGGGAAAGCCGCGCGCCGTAGATCGAGGCAACAACTATGCGGATTTTGCAAAAGATCACTACAGGCCTGTTTTTCTCTTTTATCCTGCAAGCCCAACCTGTTGCGAGCACGATCCCGGAGCACGTTCCGGGACGGCTGATTGTGCGGCATAACGGGAGCGCGGCCGATACCCGGGCACAACAGGCCTTGGCGGCACAGGGCGCGAGGGTTCACATGCGCCTGGACGGACTGGCGGCAACAGTTATCGATGTCACGCCTGGAACGGAGGAATCGGTGCGGCAGGCGCTGCTGCGAAACCCGTTATTTCGCGGGGTGGAATTCGATTACTACGCCCACATGGGTGCTGTTCCCAATGATCCGGATTTCACCACGCAATGGTATTTGACGAAGATCATGGCGACGTCGGCCTGGAATATCGGCACGGGTTCTGGCACACGGATCGCGGTGATCGACTCAGGCGTGGATGGCAGCCATCCGGACCTGGCCAGCCGGCTAATGCCAGGGTGGAATTTCGTCACCAACAGCAGCAACACAACGGATACGAGCGGGCACGGGACGGCGGTGACCGGCGTGGTTGGCGCGATCGCGAATAACAACATCGGGGTGGCCGGAATTACGTGGTTGAACCCGATTCTGCCGCTGGTAGCGGTGGATTCTACCGGCTATGCCGCGTATTCGAATATTGCGGCCGCAATCCAGTATGCCGCCGACAATGGGGCGCGGGTGATCAGCGTCAGCCTGGGTGGTTCGCAGCCCTCCGCGGTGCTGCAAAGCGCGGTGAACTACGCCTGGGGCAAGGGCGCGGTGGTGGTGGCGGCGGCCATGAACAACAGCTCGACCACCCCCATGTACCCCGCGGCCTGCACCAACGCGGTTGCGGTTGCGGCGACGGATGAATACGACAACCTGGCTTCGTTTTCCGATTACGGAAGCTGGATCACGGTGTCGGCGCCCGGCACCGACATGATGACCACGACGTGGGATGGATCGTATGGGGAATGGTACGGCACGTCGCTGGCTGCGCCAGTAGTCTCATCAGTGTTGGCGCTGGAATTCGGCGTGAACCCGGGTTTGTCGGCGCAGCAGGCGGTAACGCTGTTGGAGCAGAATGCGGATAACATCGGACCCTCATCGACCTTCGGCTATGGACGGGTGAACGCGTATCGGGCGATTCTGGCGGCGACCGGCGGCAGCACACCGGTGGCAACTCCGGCTCCTACGCCGACTCCCACTCCCGTTCCTACTCCGACTCCCACCCCTACTCCCACTCCCGCGCCGTCTTCGAGCACGTTTGCTCCGATCCTCGTGAATGCCGGAGGGCCGGCATATGTGGACAGCACCGGCCAGACCTGGGCGGCCGACTACGGCTCGACCGGCGGGCCAACGTGCCAGACTTGGGCGGCGATCGCCAACACCAACGATCCGGCGCTGTATCAGGATTGCCGTTGGGGTAACTTCACCTATAACTTTGCGATGCCGAACGGCGGTTATACCGTGACGCTGAAATTTGCCGAGATGGCGTTCAGCGGTCCCGGACAACGGCAGTTCAACGTGGCCATCAACGGCAACCAGGTGCTGAGCAATTTCGATATCTTCGCGCAAGCGGGCGGCATGAACATCGCGGTGGACCGCGCGTTCCCGGTAACCGTGACAGGCGGTGCGATCTCGATTCAGTTCAGCCAGGGCGCTGCCGACTATCCGCTGGTGAGCGCGCTCGAGATTGTGCAAGGCAGCCCGGCCGGTTCCACGGCGAACAGCGCGACCTCGTCTCTTCCCACACTGCTGATCAACTCGGGAGGAGGGGCATACGTAGACCCGAGCGGCCAGACGTGGGCCGCGGACTACGGATTCTCCGGCTCGCCCACGTGCAATACCGGGAATGCGATCGCCAATACTACCACGCCGACGTTATACCAGGCGTGCCGGTGGGGTAACTTCACCTATTCGTTTGCGGTACCGAACGGCTATTACAACGTCACCCTGAAATTTGCCGAGATGGCCTTCAGCGGTCCGGGACAACGGCAGTTCAACGTGGCCATCAACGGGAACCAGGTACTGAGCAATTTCGATATCTTCGCGCAGACCGGCGGGGCATTCGTTGCGACGGATCAAACTTTCCCGGTGACCGTAACGGGCGGCGAAATCACGATTCAATTCAGTCAGGGCTCCGCCGATTATCCGAGCATCAGCGCAATCCAGATCGTTCCGTAACCTCTCTCCTTCCGTTTGGTTGGTTCGGTCCTGGGCGGTCAGCATCCGTCCAGGACCTTTTTTATTCTCCGCGGCAACCTGCCGCGAGTACCCGCCTCATGTGTCTATTTAATAACTATTAAAAATTTGTTGACTTCTTAACGCAATGGTAGTTACTGTATTTTTGATAACGCTGCTGTTGCTGCTAACGTTCGTTTTCAAACTGTCACTCTCCGGCTCGCGTTCCGACTCCTTCTCCTCAGTCCCTATGTGAAGGTCGCGGCGTATCCAGGCGTATAAGCCACGCTTATACGCCTGAAATGAATAGGCCCATTTCGATGTGAACCCGAGGGCGGCCGCTGACACTGTGCCCAGCCCTCCAGCCGGAGGAGCGCGTGCGCACGATGCGATCGACGTTGAAACTCAGTTTAAGTTTTTCAGTCCTGTTTTTCTTTATATCAGGCTGCCTTCCGATGCGGGCGGCTGGGGGGCCCGATCATGTTCCGGGGCGCCTGGTGGTGGGACATCGCAGGGAGGCGGACGCCGGCGCCACGGACCGCACCCTGCGTGCTCACCACGCCACAATCCAAAGGTACGTTCCAGAGCTGCGCATGAGCGTGCTGGAAGTGCCGGAGGAACAGAGCGACGACATTCTCGCGGCATTACAGCAAAGCGGGATGTTCGAATACGTGGAGCGCGATTATTACGCGCGTACCGGCTCGGTAACGCCTAGCGACCCGGACTACAGCTCGCAATGGTACTTGCCGCAGATCTTGGCGCCGGCGGCTTGGGGCGTGACTACCGGATCGGCTTCGGTAGTGGTGGCCGTGATCGATTCGGGCGTGGATGGGACGCACCCGGATCTGAGCTCGAAGCTGGTGGCGGGGTGGAACTTCGTGGGTAACAACTCCAACACCAGCGACGTGCTGGGGCACGGAACGGCGGTGGCGGGCACGCTGGCGGCGGCGTCCAACAACGGCATCGGCGTGGCCGGGGTTTCGTGGAAGACCATGATGATGCCGCTGGTGGTGGTGGATGCGAGCGATTATGCCTCCTACTCGAATATGGCGGCGGCGATTCAGTATGCGGCCGACCATGGCGCGCAGGTGATTAATCTGAGCCTGGGCGGCTCCACTGCATCCGCGGCGCTGCAGAGCGCCGTGAATTATGCATGGGGCAAGGGCGTGACGCTTTTCGCCGCCGCCATGAACAACAGCTCTTCGACGCCGCAGTATCCAGCGGCATGTACCAACGTGGTGGCGGTGAGCGCGACGGATGTCGGCGATGTGCTGGCCAGTTTTTCCGATTATGGCAGTTGGATTACGCTTTCCGCACCGGGGAACAACATACTGACCACGGTTTCAGGCGGCGGGTACGGATACTGGTATGGGACGTCGTTCGCATCGCCGATTGCGGCCGGCGTAGCGGCCCTGGCGCTGGCCGTGGATCCCGCGCTGGGCAACGCCGCGCTGGTAAACCTGCTGGAGCAAAATTCGGACCAGGTGGGCGGCGCCGGGTTCAGCACTTCGTTTGGCTGGGGCCGCGTGAACGCATACCGGGCAGTGACAGCGGCGCAGAACCTGCTGGCGCCGGCCACGGTTTCGATTTCGCCGTTGACGGCCGCGTTGAGCGCCGGCCAGACGCAGCAGTTTACGCCGGCGATCGTTGGCGGATCGAACCTGACGGTGACGTGGTCATTGAGCTTAGGCGCGGGCACGATTGCGAACGGCCTCTACACCGCGCCGGCGACGATCGGCACCGTCCAGACCGTCACCGTGACCGCTACGCTTTCGACCGGAGCCCACGCGACGGCAACCATCACGCTGACGCCGCCGGCAACCACCACCACCGCGACTCCTCCTTTCAGTCCGATTTCGACCTTCACGCCGATTCGGGTAAATGCGGGCGGCATGATCTATACGGATCCTTCGGGCAACACATGGGCCTGGGATTACGACTACATCGGCGGGAACACGTCGCAAACCAGCGCCACGGTGGCCGGCACGACGGCTTCGCCCCTCTACCAGACCAGCCGCTGGGGCAATTTCAGCTACCAGTTTGCGGTGCCGAACGGCAGCTATACGGTGACGCTGAAATTCGCGGAGCTCTACTTTGCCAGCGCCGGAAGCCGCCGATTCAATGTGAACATCAACGGGACGCCGGTACTGACGAATTTCGACATCGTGGCGCAAGCCGGGGGCGCGCTGAAGGCGCTGGATGAATCTTTTCCGGTGACGGTGACTAATGGACAGATCGGCATTCAGTTCACGCCCGGCGCAGCCGACCAGCCGATGGTAAACGCGATCGAAATCGATGGGGCAAGCATTACCACCCCCACCACGCCCGCCCCCACAACGACCAGCACGCCTGCGACGGCGGTTTTCCGGGTGAATGCGGGCGGCGGAGCGTACACGGATTCTTCCGGTAATGTGTGGAGCGGAGATTACTATAACGCGGGCGGCGGTACTTCAATGACTTCCGCGGCGGTGAGCGGCACGACAACCCCGGTGCTTTATCAGACGGACCGCTGGGGGACATTCCACTACAACGTGAGCGTTGCCAACGGACCTTACACGGTGAACCTTAAATTCGCGGAGATCTACTTCACCACCGCGGGGAGCCGGATGTTCAACGTGAGCATCAATGGGACGCCCGTGCTGCCGAACTTCGACATTGTCGCGCAGGCCGGCGGAGCGTTTAAGGCGCTGGATGAATCGATTCCGGTGACGGTTACCAACGGGCAGATCAATATCCAGTTCACACCCGGCGTGGCCGACCAGCCGACGGTAAATGCAATCGAGATTTTGATGAATTGAGGGTGGACGGCAAAGACACTACACCCGAAAGCAGAGGGATTTCGTTGCGGGTGGCCGGGCTCCGCGGACTTATCGCCGTGCGTATCGGCCACCCGATGGATTGAAGAGCAACTACGAGGATGCGCCGGCCTGGATGGCTCCTCGGTGCCGCGCGGTTCCGGAGCAAGTTCCACCCTGGGGTCCTGTCTCCAACGGTCGTACAGATTGAGCGCGCCGGCGAGGGTCCCTCATATTTGAAGTGTACACCCATGTGTACAGTCCGGCGGCGGGAGTTGGAGGGTCAAGCAGCGGCTTGTCTTAATACGGCATTTTGCCGTAAACTGGAGGTGCAATGAAACGGGGAACCCTGCCTGTCGCCCGCT
>DATJAK010000211.1:0-62491 GCA_035516375.1 Bryobacteraceae bacterium | reverse complement strand
CGGGTGTACATGGGCCAATCGGCCGGACTATCTTTCGATAGCGCGGCGGCCTTCGACTGCGCACGCGCCGCGGGCAACAGCCCCACACACGCCAGAATCACTACACACGGAAAACGCATGGACTCGTCCTTCCCGGAAATCGACGCTACCAGACTATAGAAACGACGCCTGGTGCGTCAAACAGCTGACAGGCGTACAATCATCAAACGAAGATCTGCGTGGAAAGTGAGGCTACCAATGGCTACTTCCGAAAGAGCCCTGAAAATCGACGAATCGAAACTCAACGCTTTCATGGAAAAAGCAGTGAATGACATGGGGGCGGCCATGCATGCCACCTTAGTGGTGGTCGGAGACAAACTCGGCCTGTACAAAGCCATGGCCGGGGCAGGCCCGATGACTTCCGCGGAGCTGGCTGCGAAGACCGGAACCACCGAACGCTACGTACGCGAATGGTTGAATGCCAACGCAGCCAGCGGTTACGTCACGTACGATTCCGGAACCGAGCGCTACCAGCTGCCTCCCGAACAGGCATTCGCACTTACGGTGCAGGATTTGCCGGGCGCGTTTCACATCATCTCCTCGTGCTTCAAGGACGAACCCAAGATCACGCAGGCATTCCGAACCGGCGAAGGCGTGGGCTGGCATGAGCACGACGCCAACCTGTTTTTCGGCACCGAGCGTTTCTTTCGCCCCAATTACCAAAACAACCTGTTGAGCTCCTGGATTCCGGCGCTCGAAGGCGTAGGCGCGAAACTGGCAGCCGGCGCGAGGGTTGCCGATGTCGGCTGCGGCCATGGCGCCTCCACGATGCTGATGGCCAGAGCATTTCCGAAATCGCGCTTCTACGGCTTCGACTATCACAGCGGCTCGATCGAATATGCCCGCCACCTCGCAGGGCACGATGGCCTGCTGGACCAAATCAACTTCGAGGTGGCCAGCGCCAAGAGCTATCCCGACAACGGCGGCTACGACCTGGTGGCATTCTTCGATTGCCTGCACGATATGGGCGACCCGACCGGCGCCGCCAAACACGTCCTCTCCACGCTGAAACCGGACGGGACCTGGATGATCGTAGAGCCGTTCGCCAACGATCGGCCCGAGCAGAACCACAATCCCATCGGCCGGATCTTCTACTCCGCATCGACGTTGATCTGCACGCCGGCCTCGCTGGCCCAGGAAGTCGGGGCCGCGTTTGGCGCGCAGGCGGGCGAGGAGCGCATCCGCAAGGCGGTAACCGCCGCTGGATTTACGCGATTCCGCCGCGCCGCCGAGACGCCATTCAATCTGGTGTTCGAGGCGCGGCCGTAAGGGCGCAGCCGGCGCGTGGCTCAATCTTCCGTGGGGCAGACCGTCGTCTTTCGCGGTCTGCCAGGGCGTGCGAAGCGCGCCTTTGCTCCGCTGTGCGGCGCCGGCAGACGACGGAAACCGATCGTCTGCCCCACGCAGTTAAACTGCATTCTGTCTACACTAGCGAGGCTTTGCCTCAGACCTGCACAATGAATCACCGCGGAGACGCCGAGACGCAGAGGAATGCGAGAACCGTTTTCCCCTGCGCCCTCGACCTGCTCGGCGGTGAAAAATTTGACTCATTTGCATTGAGTTTGGTCCCTCAAGAAAGTCGAGGCCAAATCCTTATACTCCAGGACGTCGCGAGCCTCCTTGTTAACCCGCTCGGCATGAGCTTCTAGAATGGCAGCGTCTTTCGCCTCCCGCGCGGTCTTACCGCGCGCTCAGGTTCAGCGTCCGCACCGCCGGCTCGGGCGCCTCTTCGTACATCAGCGGCAGTTCCGCCCAGGAGAGCTCACGCAGGCGATGAATCCAGGTCCAGGTCACGACCAGCAGCGCCACAAACAAAAGCGCGGTGATGCGGCTTTCGAGCAGACTTACCAGCATCAGGTTGGCGACGGGCAATAGCGATACGACGCCGATAAAGGCAAGAACGATGGTCCACGCCGGCCGTTTGCCCGGCAGATACGAGCAGGTGAATGGCAATTTTTCCGCTTCGAAGAAGAGGCGTTCGTAGACCAATAACCCGCCCACTGCGAACACCATCAACTCACCCGCCGCACGCGCGCCCAGCAGGACGATCTCCAACGGAAGCGGCACCAGGAGAATCACCGGAACCAGCCAGAACAGCACGAAACGGTCGATGGCGCGCAGCCACTGGCTGCGGCCCTCCCGCTCGGTGATGCGGAAAATCCAGTTGGCGCGCAGTTCGGCGGGAATTGAAAAGAGGTGCCGTAAACCGATGAGAAGCCCGATGAGCAGCACCAGGTGCGCATTGACAAACGATGCCATCACTAACTGGTTGGGCTTGAAAATGCGCGGCGCACCCGGCGTTTCGCGGAGGCCGACGATTCCGCTCAGCACCATGGCGAGGCAGAATCCGAGGTAGCCCATCAGCACCATCCGATGCTGCGCGCTGCGGGCCAGCGTCCGCGCCATAAAGACGAACACAGCTTGCTGTCGAGGATTGGGAATCGTGAAATCGAGGAGCCGCCGCCCTAGCTTGCCTTCGCGGCGGCGGGCGCCCGTGCCTTCCACGAACAGGCGGCGATGGCGCTGGTAACTGACCAGGTACGAGAGCAGGGCCAGGCCGGCTGCGACTCCCAAGCCGATCAGCGCTCGGGCGGCCAGCGGGCGGAAACGCGGCTCCGGATTGCCGAGCAGCGTCTGATAGAGACCCAGGAACCACACCGGCGGCAGCCACTTCGACAACTCCGGACGTAAAACGGACATTTCGACGGTGGAATCAATCGACACGCTGAGCACAATCAGAACCAGCATCAGGGTGATCGCGAGGCCTTGCACATAGCCGGTGACCAGCGCGAACAGGCGCGGCGGCAGCACATTCAAGAGAATTCCCTGGCACGCAGTAAGCGCGAAGCACAGAAAGTAGGACGCCAAAGCACATGCGGCACCGTGTGCCATCAAATGCGCCGCGAATGACGGGTTCGGCTCCCAACGTCCATGAGCCAGGCCGGCGAAAGCCAGCGTAGGAGTGGCATTTACCACCGCGATTGCCGCCGAGATCAGTGCGAATAGCGCGAGAAACTTCGCGAGGAAAATCTGGCGCGGGCGGACCGGCAATGTCCCCAGCGATAGATAATCGCGTATCCCCGGAAACAACGCCTGCCACTCTACCGCCGCGAGCAGCCCAACCACCGCCATGCCTAACGTAATCAGCCAGAGTTCATCGGCGCGCATGGCGTGCCGGTACGGCTCCGGACTCGCCAGCGACGACAAAATTGCATACTTGTGCGCCAGCGACGGAAACACCATCAGAAACACGGGAATCAGCAGCGAAAACGCGCCGATCAGAACCTTTGTCCACTGCCCGGGCGTGGTCACCAGATCGCTATCGAAGAATCGCACCACGAAGTGGCGGAACAATTCGAAGTTGGGGCCGTGGGTCTCGGCCAGCCACTGCTTCACGGTTTCATCGCCTGGAGAATGCGGCCGGCTACCACGTCGCCGTCTTCCACTTGCGCCACTTGTGCAAACACACCTTCGAGCGAAGGCTGCTGCATCAGCTCCTGCAGCCGGCTGATGGAATCGTAAGCCACTACCTGGCCCTGGCGAAGAATCAGCACTGTGGAGCAGACCTTCTCCACCACCTCGAGCACATGCGAGCTGTAGAAGATGATTTTGTTTTGTGCAGCCAGTGCGCGCAGCAGGCTGCGGAGCATCAGGGCGGTGGTGACGTCCAAACCCGAGAATGGCTCATCCAGGATCAGCACGTCAGGATCGTGCAGCAGCGCCGCTGAGAGCAGAATCTTCTGGCGCATTCCTTTGGAGTAAGACGAGAGCGGTGCGTGGCGGTCGTCCCACAGGCCGAAGAGTTGCAGAAACTCGTCCATCTTTGGTTCGAGCACCGCCCGCGGCATACCGCGCAGCCGGCCCACCAGTTGCAAGTACTCGCGCCCGGAAAGGTGCGGGTATAGGTGCGGCTCTTCCGGAACGTAACCGAGGCGCCGCTGGAAGGCGGTCAGATCGTCGTAGACGCTCCGGCCATCGTACAGAATCTGTCCTTGGGAGGGCTCTATAAGACCCGTCAGCATCTTGACGGTGGTGCTCTTGCCCGCGCCGTTGGGACCCAAATATCCCAGGATTTCCCCCGGGCGGATGGTGAAGCTGACCTGGCTGACTGCGGAAACCGGACCGTAATACTTCGTTAACGAACGAGCTTCCAGCATCCAGGCCCCCCTTCGGACAATCAGACACCGGACAACTGCGATTGGTTCCCGGATTCTCCGCCGGTAGAGTAGGATAGACGAGACCGGGTGAAATAATCGAAAAAAAGCCGCCCGAAGGTGTCGATTCACAGGTTGCTCGTTCGACTGGATGGTAGAGGCCGCCACCAGAGCAGCGGCTCGTCGAGCACAGGAGCGAGGTAATGAGCAGAGTACGCGTATTGGTGGGAACGCGCAAAGGCGCATTCATCATTTCCGCAGATGGCACGCGGGATCGGTGGGAGATCAGCGGCCCGCATTTCGCCGGCTGGGAGATTTACCACGTGAAAGGATCGCCCGCCGATCCCAACCGGTTGTACGCATCCCAGTCCACCGGCTGGCACGGGCAAGTGGTTCAGCGATCGAACGATGCCGGCAAAACCTGGGACGTGGTCGATAACAAATTCGTATATGACGGCGTGCCCGGAACGCACCAGTGGTACGACGGAACGCCTCATCCCTGGGAATTCAAGCGCGTCTGGCATTTCGAACCATCACTCACGGATCCGGATACCGTCTACGCCGGGGTCGAGGACGCTGCCATTTTTCGCACGAGCGATGGCGGCAAATCGTGGCAGGAACTGCCGGGGCTGCGCGGCCACGGTTCCGGCCCCCGCTGGCAACCGGGCGCAGGCGGCATGTGTCTCCACACCATCCTGATCGATCCCAGCAACCCCTCGCGAATCTTCATTGCCATTTCCGCCGCGGGCGTCTTCCGCACCGAAGACGCCGGCAAAACCTGGGAGCCGATCAATCGCGGATTGAAATCTGAATTCCTGCCGGATCAGACCGCCGAGGTCGGCCACTGCGTTCATCGCATCGCTCTGCACCGTTCGCGCCCCTCCGTGCTGTTCATGCAGAAGCACTGGGACGTGATGCGCAGCGACAACGCAGGCGATTCCTGGCAGGAGGTCAGCGGCAACCTTCCGACCGATTTCGGGTTCGTGATCGACGTGCACGCGCACGAGCCGGAAACCATCTACGTGGTCCCCATCAAGAGCGACCGCGAACACTTTCCGCCGGATGGCAAGCTGCGCGTGTATCGCAGCCGCACGGGCGGCAATGAGTGGGAAGAGCTCACCAAAGGCCTGCCGCAGAGCGACTGCTACGTCAACGTGCTGCGCGATGCCATGGCTATCGACTCGCTGGATAAATGCGGCGTGTATTTCGGCACCACCGGCGGGCAGGTATATGCTTCGGCGGACGCCGGCGATAGTTGGGCGCCGATCGCCCGCGATCTCCCTGCCGTCTTATCCGTCGAGGTCCAGACACTGCCGTGATCTGCGTCGAGCTGCCGGGACATTTACGGACGCTGGCCAAGGTCAACAGTGCTGTGCAGGTTGAGGTCGAGGGGTCAGTGACCATTCGCTCGATTCTCGATGCGCTGGAGACGGCCTATCCAACTCTGCGCGGAACGGTGCGGGATCACGTTACCGGCGAACGGCGGCCGTATGTACGATTCTTCGCCTGCGAGCAGGATTGGTCCCATGAGCCTGCGGACAAGCCACTGCCGGATGCCGTAGCATCGGGCAAGGAGCCGCTGTTGATCGTGGGGGCGATAGCCGGAGGCTAATTACAAGGAGGAGTGGAGAAGCATGAAAGGCATCACAACCTATCTGAACTTTGATGGCAACTGTCGCGAAGCCATGGAATTTTATGGAAAATGCCTGGGAGGCGACCTCCGGATCAACAGGTTTGCCGATATGCCCGGGAACTTGCCGCCTGATACCGGTGACCGCGTGATGCACGCGCAGTTAACGAACGGAGCGCGGACCCTGATGGCGTCAGACACTATGCCCGGGATGCCGTTTCAAGTGGGCAACAATTTCTCCATCGCCATCGAGTGTGAGAGCATCGCTGAAATCGACAAACTCTTCGCAGTGCTCGGCGAAAAGGGCAAGGTTGGTATGCCCTTGCAGGACACCAACTGGGGCGCCCGTTTTGGCATGCTGACGGATCAGTTCGGCGTGCGGTGGATGTTTAACTACGAACATCCCAAGCGGTAAGCGGTAGGGCAGTCCGTCGCCTTTTGCGGCCTGCCGGCTACTTCAGGTCGAACTCGGTAACGCGCTTGGCGGTCTTGCCGGAATTGTCCATCGCGCTCATTTCCAGCGTGTAGGCGCCGGGCGTGAGCTTGTCCACCGGGATTCGTTCCGCGAGCCGAATTACCGGGTTCCCCGCGTCTTTGGGCAGGTCGAGCCGCATGATTCCGGTGTCTTCTTTCTGCTCACCGGTCTTGCGGTCCAGTACCCGAAGTTGGATCGCCACCACCAGGGGATTTTTCGGATCGGGCGTAGTCAGAAGGGGCTCGTAAACCTCGCAATAAAATAGCGGCGGCTGCGAGGTGCCGAATTGATTGGAGCCGGTCGGGATCACGCGCACGTTGTTGGCAATCAGCGGCGTTTTATCTTCGAGCAGCGCCGCGTCCAGTCCCAGTCCCATCGAGTTCGCGCCCGCCACCTGCCGGCTCAGCGCAATACTGCTCACCGCGAACTGGTTGCCCTTATACGGTTCCACAGTTAAGGGCACTTCCAGTTTTCCAAAGTTCTCGCCACCCGAGCTAAAAACCACTTTCAGGTTGTACTTGCCGGCCGCCACGTCGAACTGGTTTTCATAATGGTAGGGCTGGCCCTGAAATTCCTCTACTTCCTTCTTGCCCGGGAAATCGAGAGTCACCGTGTCGCTGAAACGCGCCCCCACGCTGCCATCCGGCAGATACGCGATTCCGAGCACATTCAAAGCCGCGTGCATCTTCCCCTTTTCCTTCTCGAACTTCAGGTTTTTCGTGGCGATCTCCATGGCGACATTGACGCGCGCCACATCCGGGGAGGTGTAGAAGAAAGGCACCTGCAAGGCCGCGGTGACATCGCCAGACTGCGAGGCCCCGGCACGGTTTTCCAGTTCCTTTTCGATCGGATTGCCTTTCAGCAGGTCGCGCGGCTTGGCATTGCAGTATCCGGTTCGGGAGCGGACGTTCGTGCCTCCGCGATCCACCTTGACGCGCAGCACATGGCAGCTTCCCTCGGCTGCCTCCGGCGGCGTGTAGCCCAGCAGATAGAACTCGTTCTGTTCGCGCCCGATCTTCTGCAACCCCGCCAGCAGGTCGTTGCTGTTCTCAATGACAAAACCGCCGGTGCCATCGGCCAGCATGTGCATGATCTGTTGATTCTCGACGCCGCTTTCCGGGATTTTGGGGATGAGGTCGCGCGATTGGTTATACGGACCCGGCAACCCGAGCGGGTTCGTGGGCATGGTCCCACCGCCATAAGCCGGAGCTGCACCGCGGCCACCAACCGCGCCCGGGGTACCACCGGTGATCCCGCCGCGGCCGCCCGCGCCCGGGGTACCACCGGTTGGCCCGCCAGTAGGCCCGCCGGCACGGCCGCCGCCGCTGATACCGCCACCCGGCGCGCCGCCGCCGGCGCGCCCACCACCACCGCCTGCTCCGCCACCAGCACCAGTTCCACCACCACCGCCGCCTCTCTGGAAGGAGGAGGCCATCGGCGAATAGGCGGCTGGTTGGAAAATCTCGCCCAGGCCGCTCAATGCGCGAAATGGATGAAATCGCGGCGCGTGCAAGGAGGCCACGGGAACGCCTGAGATCAAGCCGCGGATGTCGATCGGGTAGATGGCCACGTTGGCGCGGTTGCAGGCGTCCAGCGTCGCCGTTACCTCGGCCAGTTGATCGGGGCCGATGGGCATCCCGCCGGTCAGCATCACCACGATCTTCCGCCCAGGTATGGTGCCCAGGTTCTTGGCCAGGTTACGCAGCGCCAGGATCGGACCGCGGATCGCAAAATCCTGCGCCGCGCCTCCTAAACTCGGTGTACCCAGCGGCGAGGCAGAACCGCCCGCAGAAGCGTCTGCAATCAAGTCGCCCGTGGACGAGAAGTTCATCGCCGTCACGGCTTTTTTCAGGCGTTCCGCATCGTCGGTAAAGTTTTGCGTGATCCGCAGAGTGCCCGTGAAATTGACTACCGCGATCATGCGGTTGGCGCCCGCATTGGTTTCGATGAAACGCGCCGCCGCCGCGCGCGCGCGCGCCTGGTTCCCCGAGTCAATGGTGGTCGTATCAAAGAACAAAACCATGAAGTGCTTCTGCGCTTTGTCGGCAGCGTTGGCGCCGGCCTCGAAGGAAAAGCTCGTGATCTTCTGCTCTTTGCTGTCCTCGTAAACCTTGAAGTCTTTGGCGTTGAGATCTTTGATGTACTCGCCCTTTTTGTCGGTCACCACCGTATCCACCAGAACCACGCGGGTTTCGGTTTTGATGACGACGCCGGATTGCGGCGCGGGCTCCTGCCCCCGCAGTCCGGTTGTCAGGCACACCACAGCCAAAAACATCCCATAGCGAATCTTCACGACCACACCTCCGTCAAGGAATCCGGACGGCGCCGTTTCGGGCCGTCATCATTTGCCCCTCGGAATCTCTCACCACCAGCCGAACCGAGTAATCACCCGGCATCAAATCGAAATTGCTCTTCACGCTGATTCCCGAGGTGGGCAGCTTCTGCATCGTCTCGTCGCGCAGTTTCATGTCGACCGTTTTTTCGATGCCGCTAATATAGTTCCCATTGCTGTCGAAGAGCCCCGCGACCACGGTCAACGTGTCCAGGTTCCGCCCTTCGGCTTTTCGAAAATGCAGCGGCCGCAGGTCCACGCGCGCAATCACCGAGAGCTTCGCGTTCACCTCGTTCGATTTGAAAAATTGCAAATTCAAATCCACCGGAATATCGCGTTGTTCATCGCGCGAGAACAGAGCTTCCCGCACCTCTGCCTTGGCGTTCTCCGTGGGGTCGGCTGCATGTAGGGGAGCGTAGTAGCCGCGGCGTACCTGCAGCGAGAGTCCAGGCGGGTTCTTCACCACAACCTTCAGCCCATGATAAGCGCCGTCGTACTTCAGATTTTGCGGCGAGAAGCCCAGCACATAAATGAATTCGGGCTGCTTCGTCAACTTCTGGAAGCCGCCGGCCAAATCGTTGTTGTGGCGGAAGAACGAACCGGCCGTGGCGTCGGCGAGCTCAGCCATGACGTCCTCATTGGCCGTGGCGGACGCCAACTGATATTGCGACTTGAACCCCGGCATCGTGCCCGGATTCGCAACCGGCGTGCTGGCATCTCCACCGGGGACGACCGTGTACAGGCCGCGGGCATCCAGCGAGTTGATGGTTACATTCGCTTTGATGGCACGATCGATCAGTTCGCTCTCCGTCAGCCGATAGTTCAGGGTCACCATGAACCCGCCCGAAATCAAAACGATATTCCGGCTGCCCGGCGCGGCGGTCAGCCGGCGCACGACAGTCTCCAACACCCCCAGCGCCAACTGGTTTTCGTATTCCCCGGCATTCATCACGCGTTCCGCCGTAGTGCGCGACACAGCCTCGGCTTGCGCCTGGAGCGCGGCCATCATTGCGGCGCTTGCGCTGGCCCCCGGTGGCGGCGGATTGCAACCTATATATTCGGAGACAGCCGCCGCCAGGGCCTGCGTATCGTTTTTGTTATAGATCAGGTCGGCTTGGTAGAAATCGATATCCGGGCATTCCTGGGCGCCGGGCCGCATCGGGCTCGTCCACGGAAGAATGTGGTTCATCGCCGTGAAAAGCAGGTCGCGGTCATTGGTGAAATCCTGACGGACCCGCCCGGAGGTTGTGAAAATGCCCACGCGCGTAGCAGGCGTAAGCGAGTCGCTCAGCTGTTTCTCGGCGGCGGCGCGCGCCTGTTCCAAATCGCCGATGGCCAGGTGAATATCGTCGAATACGTACGCGATGAAGCGATCGGGCAGCGGTGGCAGCGGTTTGGACGGATCGGCCGGCTGCGCGCCACCGGCCGGATCATCCTGAGGGGTGGCGGTGACCGATGCCGTGATCGGGCTCGCCAGAGTCTCCACCGAAAACCGGGTGATGACTTGCGCCTTGTTCTTGTCGAACAGCTGGAAATCGTCCTTGGCGAGGGTGCCGAGCGCGCGGCCCTCACGATCGCGAGCCACCACCGGGACCAGAACCAAATTCACACCCGTCCGAAACGTGGCGGTTTCATCGCGCGTGCTGAGCTCGGGAGCATTACTGGGGACAGCACTGGGAACAGCGCCGGCGGATGGCTGGGTTTGCGCCGCGGCGGGCAATGTGGCCATCGCTCCGAGCAGCACAAGGTCGGTCAATCGGCGGGACCGCAAAGCCATATCTGGGCCGTTCTGGCCATTCTACTCTTTCTGAGTGGCGGGGCGCTTGCGGTGATTGCCAGCGTGGGGGCGGGCCTTCCGGCCCGCCGCCGGGCTTCTGCCCGGCGCCTGGACTTTCGACATTCCCCACAGGCCTACAGGTAGCGTCCAGGTCTGTCAGGCGCAGACCCCGCTTGGGGCCGGGTCTGTCGACGTCGCCTTTCAGCGGTCTGCCATCGGACAGACGACGCAAAGCGATTCGAAAAGGCACCGCTCCTTTTAGTCGCAGCTCGGTATGCGTTCCGTTTCCGAGACGCAACCGTGTCAAGGAATCCGGATAACCCCATTACGCGCCGTCATCATCTCACCTTCGGTATCCCTCACCACCACCCGAACCGAATAATCGCCCGGCGCCAGATCGAAATTGCTCCTCACGCTGATGCCCGACGCCGGGAGCTTCGCCAGCGTCTCATCGAACAATCTGATGTCGAGTGTGCTTTCGATCGCACTGATATACGTCCCATTCCGGTCGAAAAGCCCCGCGACGATCTTCAAAGTATCGAGATTTCGCCCGTCGGCCTTGCGAAAATGCAGGGGCCTGAGGTCTACCCGCGCAATCACCGCAAGCCTGGCGTTCCCCTCGCTGGATTTGAAGAACTGAAGGTTGAGATCGACCGGAATGTCGCGTTGTTCCTCGCGCGAAAAGAGTGCTTCCCGCAACTCATCTAACACGGCTTCCTTAGGGTCGGCGGAATGCCGCGGAGCATAATAGCCGCGGCGTACCTGAAGCGCCAGCCCGGGCGGGTTCTTCACCTCGACTTTCAAGCCGTGAAAGCTGCCATCGTACTTCAGATTCTGCGGCGAAAATCCCAACACGTAGACAACGTCCGGCTGCCTGGTCAATTGCGCGAGGCCTGCGTCGAGCGCGTTACTGTGCCGGAAGAACGCGCCGCCCGTGCCTTCGGCGAGCTCGGACAGGAGGTCCTCTTTCGCCGTATTGGAAATCGATTCATATTGGATTGCCAGGGCCAGTTCATTACCGGGTATCCCCGGAAGAGCTCTGCTGGCGTCGCCTCCCGGCGGTGCGGCGTATAGGCCGCGAGCATCGAGTGCGTTGATCGTCACATTGGCCTTGATGGCTTTATCGATCAGTGCGTCTTCCGTGCTGCGATATAGACCGGTTAACTCGAAACCCGAAGAAATCAAGACGATGTTCCGGCTCCCCGGTGTGGCCGCCAACCGCTGTACCACGTCCTCAAGCAACTTAAGTGTCGCTTGGATTTCGTATTCCTCGCCATTCAAAACCCTTTGGGCAATAAGGCGCGCCTCGTTCATCGCTTCCTGAGGGCTCAAGATGGGATTGCAGGCCTGGATTTGATCCGCAGCCAGCTTGAGCGCCTCCGCATCGCCATTATTGATAATCAGGTTGGCTTGGTAGAGAGTCATACTCGGGCAGTCTTTGTTGTCGGATAACGCCGGGTTCGGCGCAGGGACGATACGGTCAATAGTCGCTTGCAGCAGATCACGATCATTCGTAAAATCCTGCCGGATCCGCCCCGAAGTGGTGAATACTGCTACCCGAGTCAACGGCGTCAATAACCCGCTGAATTGACTCACAGCGGCTGTACGGGCCCGTGCCAGATCGCCGAAGCTCAAATGAACGTCGTCAAACACGTATGCGACGAAGCGATCGGGCAAGGTTGGGAGCGGCTTCGACGCCTCAGCCAGCGCCGGCTGCTCCTTCGCCGCGCCATCCGCAGGCGCGGTAACCGGGTGGGTGAGGCTTTCCGCTGAGAACCGGGTGATGACTACCGGCTTGCCCTTGTCGAAGAGTTGAAAGTCTTCTTTGTGGAGCGTGCCGACGATACGACCTTCGCCATCGCGCACCACCACCGGCACCAGCACCAGGTTCACCCCGGCGCGAAACCGCGCCGGTTCTTCGCGCGTGCTGATCTCGGGAGCGTTCGCGGGGATACCACCAGCGAGTGCCGGCGATTGCGCTGCGGCGGGAGCGGTCACCATCGCTCGAAACAGCAGAAGGGCGGCCAGTCCGTGGCGCCGCAAAGACATGTGGTCCGTAATCGCCATTCTACTCTTCCCGCTTCAGACGCACTGGACCGGTCCCGTGTTTCGCGGGACACCAAAAAGCCCGGCGCAGATCTGCGCCGATTTTTGACCGGTCCAGAGGACTTAGGGTTAATTCCCCGCGCATTCTGCGCCGTCGGCCTCGCCCGCGTTCCTACACGGATTCGAGCGTCAGTGGTTTGGGCTGCTTGCCATCCACATCACTGATCCCGAATTCCTGCGCGATCGCCGCGCCTACCAGCACCTGGCCGGTGCGCGTCATCAGATTCGGCGCTCCAGCCAATGCCGCAATCACCCGGCCGCTAAACTCCGGGCTCTCGCTGTTCGACAGATCCAGCCAGCCGCCCGCCGCGGCTTCGAGCACCGCCTCGGTCCGCACCAAACCGGGGTAGAGCGACACCACCGCTACGCCGTGCGGCCGCAGCTCGTGGGCCATATCCGCAGTCATCTTGTCCACGGCGGCTTTGGCCACGCCGTAAATCACGTTGCCGATGTGCTTTTGCGCGGCCCAGAAGCTGATGTTGACGATCAAGCCGCGGCGTCGCGGCGCCATCATCCGCGCGGCGAGCGCGGACGTTACGAAGGCGGCGCGGACGCCCGCGTCCATCATGCTGGTCCAGCGGTCGATGGGCTGCTCCCAAAATGGCTTCGCCCAGGTGAAGACTCCGTCTTCCATCATGCGCTCGTAACCGCCCCACGCCGAGTTGACGAGCACGTCCAAACCAGCGGACTCCGCGGCGATGCGCGCGAAAACGGCGGCGGTCTCCTCATCACGCAGATGATCGCACGGCACCCGAATCACGGCATCGGGAAGCGCTGCTCGGGCGATGGTGCGGCCGGTGGCATAGACGTGGAAGCCGGCTTCGGCCAAGGCGATCGAAATTCCCCGCCCTACCCCGCGGCTTGCTCCCGTGACGAGGGCAATCGGCATCCCAGAATTCTCGAGGAAATGAATCGGTTTGTCAAAACGGCCAGTGGGAAAAAATGTCTCAAGAAACCTCTCCCCAGACCGATAAGGCTAAAAGAGAACCAGGTCCAGTTTCTCGAATCGATGGGAATTTGGTCGACCCCCGAACGGACGAAGAATCTGTTGGGCCTCCTCCGGCGGCTCGTGCAGGAAATGGCACGCCAGGTGGTGGTGGCCAATCCGCACGTCCATTCCACGCTGCAAAAAGACATCAAGCTGGTGTTGCACCAGATGGACGCCGCGGAAGATCCCAGCCAGCCGGTCGAGTCGGCTTTGCGCCTGGTGCGCGACTACAACCTGGGATTGGCGGAGGTGATCCGCAACGTGACCGGCGCCATGCCCCAGATGCTGTCCCGGTTTACTTCCTCGCTCGAACTGGTCCAATCGAGCAGCGAAAACATGCTGCGCCGCCTCGATCAGTTCCAACAATCTTTGGCTTCGATCAAGGACAAGTCCGATCTCGAGAGCGTTCGCCGCGACTTGACTGCCTGGCTCGACACCGCGCGCTTCGACACATTAGAACAAAGCACAACGGTCAGCGAGGGTATCCGGCAGTTCATCGGGGAGTGCCAGGAAGTGGTGGAGAAGAGTACGGAGACCGGGGGCCTGCACCTGGGGCCCGGAACCAGCGCTGAGAGTCTCGACCCGCTCACCGGTCTGCCCGGCCGCGATTCCGCCGAAGCCATGCTGGAGCGTTTGGTAACGCAGAAATATTCCTACGCCGCCATTTTTGATCTGGATCGTGTGCAGACGATCCGTACCCGCTATGGGCTGCGCGGACGCGATCAGCTCATTATCGAGTTCAGTCACTTCCTGGCCAAGACTCTGTGCAACAGCGACAGCCTCTTCCGCTGGACGGAGTCGTCGTTCCTGGGAGTGGTGCCCCAGAGCTCCGCCACGCAGGAGACAGTCCGGGTGGAGGACCTGCGAAAACTCGCGCTGACGCGGCATGTCTGCGATCTGGAATTCGGCGGCCGCACCGCCCTTGTCCCCATCACGTTCCGCTACAAGCTTTGGTACGCTTCGGGCCTGGCCGCGGGATCGCTGCTCGAGGAGATTGACTCGTTCGTGGTGCAGCAGGCCACGGCGAATGCACCGGGGCCGTCAGCGTCTGCGACAGCGCCTGCGCCCGCCCCTTCCGCGGCGCCCGAAACATCGTCCGAACCAGCGCCCGCTGCGTCATCGTGAGCTGCCGGACTATAAGCCGGTTTCTGTACCCTTGCGGGCAGCAGTCATTCCTCTGGGCCGTTCATTACTGAACGGCTCAAGCGACCTACCCGGGAGTGAAGCGGGGCGGGCCGCCCCTCCTCCCCTATTTGGTCTTGCTCCGCGTGGGGTTTACCCTGCCGGTGCGATTACTCGCACCGCGGTGCGCTCTTACCGCACCATTTCACCCTTACCCTGTTGCCAGGGCGGTATATTTTCTGTGGCACTTTCCGTATCTGTCGCCAGACCCCGGCCGTTAGCCGGCACGCTGCCCTGTGGAGACCGGACTTTCCTCCCCCAGCGCCACCAAAGCAACGCCGGGAGCGACTGCCCGTCCGGCAACTCACGTTTCGATTGTCGCATTTTGCCGGATATGTACGGAGCGATACGGGAAACAACGATAAGCCTAATCCAGTCTTGTAGATAACGGGAAGGTGAAGTGTATTCTAGAAATACTGCGCGCGAAGGCTCAACCTGCTTGAACCTTCCTCCGGGAAGTCTCGGTTTCTCCCGGTACGCTGTGGGAAGAACGCGGCCGCTTCAAAGCTTAGGGGTGCGGTCCGTTTCTTTGGCGAGTTTCGGTTTTCAAAGCACAAGTGGCTCACGTTGAGGAGAAGAGAAACCAATGAAGAAACTGGCAGCGATAGGTGCGCTCGGCCTGATTGCGTCCTGGATTTTCGCCCAGGGGCTCACACCCCCGGGCGGCCAGGCCAAGGATGACTGGGAAGAGATCAATTTCGAATTCAATTCGTCGATTTTGTCTGACGGCTATCCGAGCTTGCTGCGTCTGGCCGAACTGCTGGGTCAGCACAAAGATTACCAGGTGGTGATTACGGGCCACACGGATTTCGTCGGCTCGCAGAATTACAACGACCGGCTGGCGCAGGCCCGCGCCAACACGGTTCGCGATTTCCTGGTCAAATACGGCGCAGCCGCCAGCCAGATCAGCACCAACGGCCAAGGCAAGCGCAATCCGGAAGTCAATAACAACACCAAGGAAGGCCGCTTCATGAACCGCCGCGTGGTGTTGCGGGTGACGGCTGCCAATGGCCAGGTAGTCAAAGAAGGCACCATCCGCGAAGTGATCAACGCCATCCCGCCGCAGCCCGCTCCCGGCGGCCTGTCGAACGATTGCTGCAACAATATTCTGCGCCGGCTGGACAAACTGGACGACATCCTGGCCGCCATCAAAGCCCTGCAAGGCGACAATGACAAGCTGCGCGGCGAACTGGCCGACCTGCGAAACCAGGAAAATGCTCTGAAGGACCAGGTCAACGGCATGCCCAAGCCGCTCACCGAGCAGCAGACCACCACCATCGCGAACAACGCTGCCACGGGCGCGCTCGACGAAGCGCAGCGGCGTAACAAGAAATTTTCGCTGCTGGGCTTGAACATCGGCCCGACCTACGGCCCCGACCGCTCCACCGGCGATGTGAGCGTCAGCGGCAGCGCCCGCTTCTTCTCGCCGTTCGGCGGCGACGGCACCCACGCCGTGCAGGCGCAGGGCGAGTACATGTACTTCCCCGGAAGCCAGGAGGGCCAATTCGATATCGGCCTGGTGAACCGCTTCGGCCACATGCAAGTGGGCGGTTTCGGCAGCTTCAAGGCGCTCGATTTCAAGCAATACCAGAGCGCCGGTTTCCTGGGCCAGGGCGCGTTCCTGTTCGACTACATCTTCAGCCGCGGCCGGGTCGGCGGCTTCGCCACCAAGGGATTCAAGAACATTGCCGTGCTGAACAGCACCAACATCGGACCTACTTCCTTCCTCCAAACCTATGCCCGGATCGTGGATCAATACGGTTTCAACGGCCTGGTAGGCGTCTGGGGTAATGCTCACCTGGAAGGCAACATCGGCTACCTGCGGATCAACGGCCCCGGCAATGACAAACCCGGCGCCAGTCTCAAGCTGGTGCAGCCACTCAATGACAAGCTGGCGTTTACCGTCGAAGGGGATCTGAATGAAACCTACGTTCAGACCGCCAGCACCGGCCGCGTCATGTTCGGACTGGAATTCGGCAATTACATCCGGGCCAAGGACTACGGCACCACCACCAACCCGGTTCCCATGGATGTTCCCCGCATCCGCTACCAATTCCTGACGAGGCGCGTCGGTAACAGCCCGCCCGTAGCTGACGCGGGACCCAATCAGATTGGCGTTCCCGCAGGAACGATCACGCTGGATGGCTCGGCGTCTTACGATCCGGACGGCAATTCTCTCAACTACAGCTGGCAGCAAACCAGCGGGCCCTCGGTCTCGCTCACAGGAGCCAACGGAGCCAAGGCCACCTTCACGGCGACGGCCGGCCAACGGTACACCTTCCGGCTGACGGTAACGGACGCGGTCAGCGGGCTGAAGAGCAGCGCCAACACCACGGTGACGACAGCGGCGGGAGTGACCACGGGAACAACCTCGCCTGCTCAGATCATCCGCTTCGTGGCCAACCCGGCGACCATCGCGCCGGGAGGCCAGTCGACGCTCAGTTGGACCACCACGGGAGCGACGAGCGTGTCGATCAGCGGCGTAGGAGCCGTGACGCCTAACGGCAGCACGACCGTTTCGCCGCAAGCCACCACTACTTACACCCTGACCGCTACTGCTGCGGATGGCACATCGGTTACCGCGCCCGTGACGGTAACAGTTACGACCATCGGCATCCCGCAAGTGGTCACGTTCGTGGCCAACCCACCAAACATCGCCGCCGGCCAGTCCACCAAACTGTGCTGGCAGGTGAACAACGCTTCGTCGATTTCCATCACGCCGGGCGTGGGGAGCAATCTGAACGCCAACGATTGCGCCACCGTCAGCCCGACACAGACGACCACCTACACCCTGACCGCGACCAACGCCACAGGCACCATCCAGGCCAATGCGACGGTCACGGTGGGCCTGGTGCAAATCCTTTCATTCACTGCCAGCCCGGTGACCTCGACCTCGGCCGGAAACCCGGTTACGCTGACTTGGGCCACCAACAACGCCACCCAAGTGGTGCTGATCGGAAGCGAACTACCGCAGCAAACGCTGCCGGTCAACGGCAGCCTCATCGTGGCTCCGATTACCAACTCGACGTACACCTTGACCGCGTACGGCTCTGGAGGACAGAGCGTAAGCGTCACCATATCGGTGTTCGTGCGATGAGGTAAGCGACCTTGTGGCGCAGACCGTCTTTTGCAGCGGTTTGCGAAGCTGGGCAGACGACGAAAACCGATCGTCTGCCCTACATTCTCTCGGTAGACTGGAGGGCACGGCCGCCATCCTGACGGCGTACGCTCCGGAGGGCAGAGCATAAGCGTCACTATAACGGTGTTTGTGCGCACGACCTTGTGGCGCAGACCGTCGTCTTGCAGCGGTCTGCGACTCTGGGCAGACGACGAAAACCGATCGTCTGCCCTACATTCATTCGGTAAACTGTAGGGCATGTCTGCCAAGCACGCTGCCCTGGGATTCAAACTCCACACGGGCTGGGCAGCGGTAGTGGCTGCCGCCCGCACGCGCGATCGTATCGAAATCTTGCTGCGCCGGCGAATCGAGCTGCTGCCGAACGATGGCAGCGTACCCCGCTTCGTGTATCACGAGGCGGCGGAGGTGCCGCTCACAGACGCGAAGAGACTTTTGAAGCGGACGGGCAGCGCAGCGCGCGAGTCTGCGCACACCGCGATTGCCGCGATTGTGGCGGAACTGCGAGTGGGTGGGGTTACGATTGACGCCGCTGCAGTGGCGGCCGCTTCGACTGCGCTTCCATCCGATTTGTCGCGAATCCTCGCGGCGCACACTATGATTCATTCGGCAGAGGGCGTACTGTTTCAAGAGGCGGTTGCTGACACGTGCGAAGCACGCGGACTGAAGGTGCTCCGCATCCGTGAGCGGGATCTCTGGCCGAAGCTGGGAGAAGCAGCCACGGCAGAGATCGACGGCCTGCGCGGCCTGATCGGCCCGCCGTGGGGCGCGGATCAAAAGACGGCGGCGGGGTTGGCGCTGGCGGCGTTGGGAGTCCCGCTTACGCAAAAGGCGTAGATCGATTTAACACCCTAACATCCTATAATGGTTCGGCATGCCGTTTTCTGACAAAGTACTCGGCTGGACCGCGCTCGCCTGCTCTCTAGTATCCGCGGCGAATGCGCAGTTCATGCAGCAAGGGTTCAAACAGGTGGGGACCGGCGGAGTCGGGTCTTCCCTGCAAGGTAGCTCCGTTGCGATTTCGGCAGACGGCAATACGGCCCTGGTGGGAGGACCATCAGACAACCAAAACACAGGCGCGGCTTGGGTGTTCACACGATCTGCGGGCCGCTGGGAACAACAGGGCGTCAAATTAGTAGGTGGTAACGCCGCGGTGAACTCCAATCAGGGTTCGGCCGTGGCGCTGTCGGCAGATGGCAACACTGCACTGATCGGAGGGCCGATGGAGGGTAGTGCACTCGGCGCCGCCTGGGTATTCGCGCGAAGTTCTGACGGTATATGGACTCAGCAGGGTGGCAAACTCGTCGGCGCGGGAGTCGACGGATTTGCCCAACAAGGCGCGGCCGTCGCCCTGTCGGCGGATGGCAATACAGCCCTGGTGGGTGCACCAGGAAGCTTATTCGGAGGAACCGCATTGGTGTTCACGCGTTCGGGCGGTAGCTGGAGCCAGCAGGGATCTGGTCTCGCCCTTCCCATTTCCAGCGGGAGTGGCAGTTTCCTGGGTGCTTCGCTAGCCCTGTCGGCGGATGGGAACACTGCCGTAGTTGGTGGTTTCGGTGCGAGCGATCTCGTTGGTAGCGCTTGGGTGTTCACGCGTTCGTCCGGCGTCTGGACCGAGGAGAGCGGTAGATTGGTCGGGACCGACTCGAATCCGGCGAACGGCGGTACTAACACTGTATCGGTAGCCTTATCTGCAGATGGGTACACCGCCTTGTCAGGAATGGGTGGCCTGGGCACTTTTGTCTTCGCTAGACCTAAACCCAGCAATGCCAGCTTGTCGAGTTCGCAGAATCCCTCCCTGTTTGGTGGGGCAGTCACGTTCACGGCGACTGTTGCTGGCGGTGCTACGGGGACGCTAACGTTCGCAGTCGATGGGGTGAACCAGGCTACCGTGCCGTTGAGTGGCAGCCGGGCTCAGTTCCCGATTTCCAACCTCTCACCCGGCAACCACTCCGTCGTGGCAGCATACAGCGGTGACCGAACGTTTGCCGCATCGACCAGCAACATTGTTACTCAAACGGTCACTTCGCTTGGCGCGATCTCGCTATGGGCCAATACAGTGGTCGGTCTGGATCAATCTACTCGGCTGCCCGTGAGTCTGGCTAAGCCAGCACCACCCGCTGGATTGACAATCTATCTTGCCAGCAATGATCCGTCAAAGGTGACAGTGACTCCCAGCGTCTTTATTCCAGGCGGTAGGACATCGCCTAATTCGCAGCCGATGGTGAACGGGATCAACGTAGGCACTGTGAACATCAGCGCAACGGCGTTGGGCTACACTCCCGACACGCAATCTGTACGTGTTACTGCCACTCTTGCATTTGCGCGTTGCTGCGTGACCATTTACAGCAGTAGTTCGCAGAGCGCCGTTTTGAACTTGTCAGCTCCAGCGCCGAGCGGCGGGCTGACCGTGCAACTGTATTCGGACAACACCAAGGTTGCCACCGTGCCCGCCACTGTCACGTTTGCACCGCACACGACCAGCGCGAACGTGCCCCTCACTGGAGTGACTGCGGGTGCAGCGACGATCCATGCGAGCGTGCTGCCCGACCTGGCTGACGTCAGCGTTAAGGTGACGGTGCGTTGAAGTAACCAGCCAGAGGGCGTAGCCCGGCAGGTTATATAATTTAGTACCCTAACATCCTATAATATGGGCGCTATGCCGCTCTCTCACAAAGTGCTCGGCTGCGCCGCGCTCCTCTGCTATCTGGCGCCCGGCCTGAATGCTCAGTTCCAACAACAAGGACCGATACTATTTGGTTCCGGGGCCAGCAATTCCAGTGGGCAAGGCTTTGCGCTCGCTTTGTCAGCGGATGGCAATACCGCCATCATCGGCGGCTATGAAGACAACAACCTCACTGGCGCTGCCTGGGTGTTTACTCGTGCCGGTGGCGTGTGGAGTCAACAAGGCGGCAAATTGGTTGGGACGGGCGCTACCGGTCCGGCCCAGCAAGGCCTGTCGGTGGCCTTATCGGCGGACGGCAATACCGCACTGGTTGGTGGAACCGCCGACAACAACTATGCCGGCGCGACCTGGGTATTTACCCGGTCGGTCGGCGTATGGAGTCAACAGGGAACGAAATTGGTTGGCTCCAGTACCACTGCGTCGCCGTACGCGGCCGGATCTGTCGCACTATCGGCGGACGGCAACACCGCGTTGATCGGCTCGTTAACTACGGGAGCGTGGGTGTTCACCCGTTCGGGCGGCGTGTGGTCCCAGCAGGGGCAGATCTCGCCGCCGGCAAACAGCTTGTACTTTGGCCGCGGCGTGGCCCTTTCCGCGGACGGCAATACCGCGCTGGTCAGCAGTGAAGACCCCACCGACTACGTCGGCGAGGCGTGGGTGTTCCGGCGCTCGGGCAACCTCTGGGTCCAACAAGGCGGGAAACTGAGACCCGCGGACGCGACACCGATCCTTTCGAATGAGACCAATTTCGTGGCGATCGCGCTATCGGCGGATGGCAACACGGCCGCGATTGGATGGCCGAGCGACAACGGACTATTCGGTGCGGCCTGGGTCTTCACTCAAGCCGGCGGTACGTGGAGTCAACAGGGCGGCAAATTAATCGGCAACGGCGCGATCCCCGATTCGTATGGGCGTCTTCTTCTGGGAAGCTCGGTGAGTCTATCCGGCGATGGAAACACGCTGATGGTATCCGCACCCGCCGATAATGCCTGGAACGGCGCAAACTGGGTGTTCGAGCGTTCGGGCGAAAGCTGGAGCCAGAGCGGCGGCAAGCTGGTTGGCCAGGGCCCCTGTAACTCTGGTCAGAGCCCCTGCGATCAGGGCGTCGCGGTGGTCCTGTCTGCCGACGGGTCCACGGCGTTGTTCGGTACCAGCGGGGTGGGCGCATTTGTCTTCACTTCCGAAAAACCGAGTAATACGACCCTGACAAGTTCGCTCAATCCCTCGGTGTTTGGCCAGACCGTCACGTTCACCGCGACGGTTGCTACTGCCGCTACCGGAACCGTTATTTTCCGAATCGATGGTGTAGCGCAAGCGGCCGTGGTTTTGAGCAGCGGCCAGGCGCACTATGCGATTTCGACTCTCCCGCCGGGCAATCATGCCATCGACGCCGAGTACGGCGGCGATGCTGCCTTCGCGGGCTCGACCAGCAACACGGTGAACCAAACAGTCAACCCGCTCGGTGCGATTTTACCGTGGGCCAATACCGTGGTCAGCCTGGGTCAATCCACACGGCTGCCATTGAGTCTGGCGAAACCGGCGCCGTACGGCGGGGTGACGGTCTATCTGGCCAGCAGCGACCCATCGAAAGTGACGGTAACTCCGAGTTTGTTCATTGCGGCCGGAAAGACCGCGCCAAGTGTGCAGGCGAGCGTGAATGGAGTCAACCTGGGAGCCGTTACCATCACTGCCACGGCGCTGGGCTATACGCCGGGCACCGCGTCTGTCGCTGTCACCGCGAGTCTCGCGTTTGCGCGGTGCTGCCTGACGATCGTGCGCGGTACCTCGCAGAGCGCGGTTCTCAGCCTGTCGGCCCCGGCACCGAGCGGGGGGCTGACCGTGCAACTGTATTCGGACAACCCGAAGGCCGCCACCGTGCCCGCGAGTGTCACATTTGCGCCGCACGCGGCTAGCGTGAACGTACCGATCACCGGCGAGTCCGCCGGAACTGCGTCGATCCACGCCAGCGGGCTGCCCAACCTGGCCGACGTCAGCATCAAGATTACGGTGCATTAAGTCAGAGCTTCGGGGCGAGATGACTCGCCAGCCGGTTTTCCAGGACGATCTCCGGCGAAAGATTCTCGTCGTGAAAGCCGGCGGCGTTGGCCATGTCCAGAGCCTTTTGCGGAACGAGGCCGATGACCTCGGTTCCGGCAATGGCCACTCCGTGGCGCTCGGCTTCCTGACGGACCGCCGCGAACGCGACGTGAATCGGCGTCTGTTCGAAATCGGTGAGATTCATAGAAACCTGCACGAGTTTCCGCGAGTCCAGCATCAGCCCCACCGCTTTGACGTATGGCAAACCACCCGAGGAGAATCGCACTGTGCGCGCGATGCGGCGGGCAATGGCAAGATCGGCGGTGTTCAGGTTCACATTGAACGCGATCAGGAATTTTCGCGCGCCGACTGCTACGGCGCCGGAAGAATGGTGCCGGCCGGGACCGCCGAAATCGGGAGCCAGGTGGCCACGGCGGACGTGCGCCAGGTTGCGCGCCTCCGGACGGAGCGCCGCGGCTTCGTATAAGTACACGGGCACCCGCAGTTCGTCCCAGATGCGGCGGCCGGTTCTCTCGGCCAGGCGGGCGCAATCTTCCAGGGTGATCCCGCTGACCGGAACGAAAGGCACGACGTCGGCCGAGCCAATGCGCGGATGCACGCCGGAATGCTGGCGCAGGTCGATCGAATCGACAGCCTGACGCACCGCGCGAAAGGCTGCCTCGGCAGCAATCTCGGGTGCGGCGGCAAATGTGATTACGGAGCGATGGTGATCGTGATCGGCAGTGCGGTCGAGAACCGCGGCGCCAGCCGAACGGATGGCCTCGACAATCGCGTCGATTTTGGCGTGATCGCGCCCCTCCGAAAAATTGGGGACGCATTCGACCAGGGGAGTGGGCATCTGCCCTATGGTATATCGATGGCTACCAGGCGGGACGCAGATTGCGGGCGGAACGCGGCGCCACGAGGCCTTCTTCGTAGATGAACTCACCGCGCTTCATGGTGCTATGAACCAGGTTGGTGCCGAAATGGTGGGCCAGCTCGCGGTAGTCGGAGATGTTGAGGATCAAAAGGTCGGCAATTTTTCCGGGTTCGAGCGAGCCGGATTTTTCGGCGCGGCCGAGGGCGTGGGCTCCGTTGATGGTGGCGGCGGTGATGGCTTCGGCCGGCGTCATTCCCATGCGCAAGCAGGCCACGTTTACTACCGCCTGCATGTTGAGAGTGGGGGTGTGCTGCGGATTGAAGTTGGTGGCTAAGGCCACCGGGACGCCGGCCTCGATCAGCGCCCGCGCGGGAGCATAGCGGCCGTCGCTATGGAACGAAGCACAGGGCAACAGCGTTGCGACGGTTCCGGCGCGGGCCAGAAGCTCGGCGTCGTCAGCCGTCGCGTGCTCCAGGTGATCGATGCTGGTGACGCCGGCTTCCAGCGCGGCGGCGATGGCCGCGGAAGGGTCGGGTCCATCGGCATGCAGCTTGCGCTCGAGCCCCAGCGACTGCGCGATGCGAAGATATTCTCGAAAATACCGCCTGCGGTCGCTCTGCTCTTCCCAAACCAGGTCGGCAAATGCCGCCAGCCGGCGGCGCCGGATCTTAGGAAGGAACTCGCTCGAAATCCATTCGGCGTCCGCTTCGGTTTCCGGTTCGTCGTAGGGGTCGCTGGGCGCCAGGCGTAGCAGAAAGGTGGCAACCACATCGAGCGGTTTTTGTTTGAGCGCGGCCAGCACGCGCAACAACTTCATTTCGGCGCTGCGATCGGGGCCGCAACCGGTTTTTACTTCGACAGTGGTGGTGCCGTGCCGGGCCATGGCCTCGACGTAGATGCGAGCCCGCGTTTCGAGGCGCATGCCGGTAATCGTGCGGATGGCCCTGGCGCCTACGGCAATTTCCGTAGCGAACGAACCCGGCGGCGGAAACAGCAGGTGCGTGTGGCTGTCGACAAACCCCGGCATCACCACTCGGCCCACGGCGCTGACCTCATCCGCCTTTTGCGCCTCCGCCAGGTTCTCGATGCGGCGAGTCGGCCCGACCTCAATCAACACTCCATCGCGCACCAATAGCGAGCCGTCGTGAATGATGTTCAACTCCGATAGCCCTCTACCGCGGCGCAGCTCGTTGGGACCGCGCAAGGTGAGCACCTGGCGCGCGCCCCGAATGAAAGTCAGTGACGTGTGTTTTCGACCCACACATAATCTACCATTGCTATTAGCAGTACTGGGAAGTTTGAGTACGATGCGGACACGCCCCGGCAAGCCAACGGGCCAGCCATTAAAGACTTTAGAACGTGCATTTTCGAAGGCCGGAATGGGCTCGCGGACAGAGGCGCGGAGCTGGATAGGCGCCGGAAGAGTTCGTGTGAACGGCCGCGTGGTCCAAGATCCGGACCGCTGGGTGGACCTGGAACGCGATCGGATTACGCTGGACGGCAAGCCGCTCCGCAAGGCCGCCAAGACATATGTGCTGCTATATAAGCCGAAGGGTTACCTGACTACGTATCGCGACCCGGAGGGCCGCCCGACGGTGTACGACCTGGTGGATGACGTGGGCGCGTGGCTGGCGCCAGTCGGGCGGCTCGACCTGGAGACCAGCGGCCTGCTGCTGCTGACGAACGATACCGACTTTGCCGAGCGCGTGATGAATCCCGATCACAAAGTGACGAAGACGTATTTGGTGAAAGCGGCCACCAGGCTCAGCGAGGAACAACTCGATCAGCTCCGCTGCAGCGTGCAGCTATCTGATGGGCCGACGAAGCCGGCCGAGGTGCGCCGCATACGGGATGGCGCCAAGCATACGTTTCTGGAACTGACCATTACGGAAGGCCGCAATCGGCAGGTCCGCCGGATGCTCGAAGCTGTGGGAAGCAAGGTGCTCAAGCTGGTGCGCACCGCGATTGGCCCGATCCGGATTGAGGATCTACCGATTGGAAAATGGCGGCGGCTGACAGCAGACGAGATGCGGGCGCTCGGCGGCGTGCGGTGAAGGACCCAGCGAGCGGATCACCGCGCCAATTGTGCCTTACGTAACTAAGGCCGCTTCCTTGCATCTAACCAATCGGGAGAATGTTCATGCGAAAGTACATTGGACCGTCCATTCTGGCTCTTTGCCTGGCAACCGCCGGCATGGCCGCCAAGAATCCGGACAATCAGAACAACACTCACAACGACGCCTTCGCGCCGGGAGCTGAGAACGAATCGCAAATGGCCAAGCAGATTCGGCACAATTTGCTGACATTGCCGTACTATTCCATTTTCGACGACCTCGCCTTTCATATAGACGGAAGCGTGGTCACGTTAGATGGCGCATGCCCGCCGGAGCCGCCATGGGATATCAAGAAAGACGCCGAGAATGCCGTCAAGAGAGTGGCGGGAGTGACGCAGGTGATCAATAACATCAAGGTGCTGCCTCTGTCTCCGATGGATTGGCAAATCCGACGAGCGGTGGCTCAGGCGATCTACGGAAGCTCGGAAATTGGGACGCGCTACGGCTTTCAGGCCCTGCCATCGATTCACATTATTGTGGAAAACGGGCATGTGACGCTGGAAGGTGTGGTGGATAACCAATTCGATGACACGTTGATCCGCACGCGGGCCAATACGGTGCCGTATGTTTTCTCGGTGACTGACAAGCTGGTTGTTCTGAATCCGGGCAAGAAGAAGTCGTAGGGTGTGCGGGCAACTTTTCCGGTTTACGGGTCCGTTTCGGACTTCGCGGAACGCCGGGCGGAAGCCCGGCGGCAGGCCGGAAGGCCTGGCCCCACTTTGTGCGACTCGATCAATTCGTAGCTCGCGGCTAGGATGAAGGCGCCGGCGAATAACGGACTCTGGATGTTTTGGAAGAACACCAGGAAAACATAGATGAACCCGGCCAGGCCGATAGTCGTATCCCAGATCGCTCGTTTCGACATCAACGGACGGCTTTCTTGGCTCGCGTGATTTTGTCGGCGAGCTCGTCGGCACGCTGCGATCCCACCAATAGCTTGCGGCCCTCGATCAATTCCACCTCCACGCCGCGGTTGCCGGACGCGATATACGCCATTCCCCGGGCACTGGAGCGAATCCCATAGCCACCGAACTCGGTGGCGGGATCGTACTGGACCGCCGTCGCGGAATGAATGGCCATGAGCGGAACGCGCCGGCTCCGCCACAGGCCTCGTAAGCCGATCGACAGTTCGGCGGAGCCTAAATCCGTTACCAGACGGACCGTAATCAAGCGAAAGTAGACGGCCAGGAGAAGCACTGTCAAGAAGATCACGCTGCCGTTGGTCATCGGAGGATGGCTCCACGGATTGTGAAAAACGATTTGCTGGATCGCAATAAACAGGAGCGCCGCGGGAGGTAACGCCAGGACGATCCTCCCATGCCATTGGCGCAGCGCCTGCACTTCGTGAAACAGCATCTCTTGCTTCTTCGCAGCCACAGGATCGAAACTACCTAAGCCCTCCGATCGTGTACTGGAGGGTCGCATACTGGCTTTGATAATCATACTTGGCACTGAGATTCTCAATTTCTGCCTGCGTGACGTTCAGTTGCGCCTGCGTCAGTTCGACGATTGAAGACAATCCCAGGTCGTAGCGGCCTTTCGCCAGGTCATTTGCCAGAGTGGCTTGGCGCAAAAATTGAGCAGTGACATCCAGCCGCTGATACGCCGTGTTGGCGGTAGTCCATGCCGCGCGGACATCGCGAACGATCTGTTGCTGCCGGTCCCGCAATCGCTGATCCACTTCGAGCGCCCGGTAATGCGCTTCCTCACGGCGCGCGGTGAACAAATGCCCGTTGAAAATCGGGATTTGTACGTTGACGCCAACGCCTTCGTATTCCTTGGGAATGGGAACGGAGAGTTCCTGGTTGATGTACGGCATATAACCACCGACTCCGAGAAAGCTCACCGTCGGATAGGAAAGATCTTTCTCCGCCTGCTCAAATTTATTGGCCGCTTGCAGACTTAAGCGCAGGCTGGCAAGCTCGGGGCGATTCTGTATCGCCTGCGCGACGAGCATCTCCAGATCGCCCGGCGGGCTGGGCGGCAACGCCTCCTCGACCAGGTCATACATAGCAGGCTGGTCGCTGCCCAAAGCTCGCGTCAATTCAGCGAATGCCCTCTGTACTTCATTCTGCGCGCTGATGAGTAACAACTGCGCCTGGGCAAGATTGACTGAGACGAAGCTGACGTCGAGCTGCGACCGAAGATTGTTCTCGGCCAGCGCAGTTACCTGGTTCACTAACAATTGGCGGGTGGCGACGGTTTCCTGGGCGACCCGCACCAGCGCTTGCGAACGCAGCGTACCGAAATAAGCGTTGTTGACTCCAACGAGCACGTCATAGCGCGTGGCCTGATAGTCCTGCTCGCTCGCGTTGGCGCGCAACCTCGCGTTCGCCACCAGGTTGGGAGTTCGTCCCGAATCAGTGATCAATTGGTTGAGAGTCACTCCGAGGCCGTAGCGATTGAAGAGCCGCGAATCCGTCAAATAACCAGCGCCGATGCGCCCCTGCGGGTTCCCCTGCGAACCGGTGGTGTCGCCGTTCAACTCGGGATAATACGCAGCTCTAGCCTCTCTGGCCCGCTGGTTGGCAGCGGAAATCACGTCCTGGGCGGCCAAGACTTGCGGATGATTCTTTAGTGAGAGCGCCTCGGCGTCCTGTAGGGTCAGGTGGATTGGTGCGGGCGCTTGAGCCAAAAGGGATGCCGCACCGATCGTGAGGATCGACACCAGTGTTGTGATTACTCGCATAAGAAATCATCTCCTGCTCACACTCTTACCGCTCTCGGCCTCCTTCTGTAGACCAGAAGGTACGCAGCCGGAACGATATATACAGTCAGCAAAACCGAAGAAGTGAGACCTCCAATAATGGCCCGCGCCATCGGTGTGTATTGTTCAGCCCCTGTACCTAGCTTCATCGCCATTGGAAGCATGCCGATGATGGTAGCCAAGGAGGTCATCAGAATGGGGCGCAGCCGGACGCGGCATGCCGTGATCACGGCATCCGCCACGGGGAGACCCTGCTCCTCAAGCTTGTGAGCGAAGTCGACAATCAGGATGCTATTGGAATCGGCGATACCGACCAGCATGAGTACGCCCATGAGCGACATGACATTCAACGTGGTATGGGTCAGCGGCAGAATGAGCAGCACGCCAACAAAGCCCATCGGAATGGCCAACATAATGAGGAAGGGATCGATGAACGATCGGAATTGTGCGATCAAGATGAGGTACAGCAAGATGAACGAGAGCACGAAGCCCAGGCCGAAACTCTTGAAGGATGCTTCCATCCCCTCCACCATGCCGCGCAGGTTGACGCGGATGTTTGCGGGCAATTTGGCATCCGCGACCGTCTGCCGAATGGCGCGGGTCACGTTGCCCAGATCTTCGCCGCTCGGAGTTACGTAGAGATCCACGACCCGCTGGATCTGGTAATGGTCCACCTCGGTTGGCGATTGCAGAAAATCTACTTTGACGACGTTGTCCAGCACCGTGATCGGGCGGGGTGGCCCATTGTGCTCGAAGGTATGGAGGGGTGTGCCGAATGCCGCGCCGCGGCATGCCCAGGAAGGCTTCGGCCCGTAACCGGAAGCAGACGCCGGCCCGCACTCCATGTGTGGCGCGTCGGTGCGCTGACGGAGGGGGATCTGCTTTAAGTCTACAAGGTCGTGAATGGCGGTCGGGCCGTGTTCGGCATACTGCACCGTAAGGAAGTAATCATTGCCGGTCTTATAATCGACCCAGTAGTTGGGGGCGATCATCGTGTTCGAGTTGAGCGCGGTGATCACGTTATCCACGATCTCCTGCTGGTTCAAGCCGAGTTCGCCGGCATGCACGCGATCGACATTGAATCGCAACGCCGGATAATTCATGTCCTGCGGGATATACACCTCGCCCACCCCGTGCAACTGCCGGATCCGGGCCGCGAGCGATTGCGCCGTATCGAAAGTTTGATTCAGATCGCGGCTGGACACCTGCACGTCGATCGGCGCCGGCATCCCGGTATTGAGGATGGCGTCGACCATGGAGCCGCTGGTGAAAAACGTACGGACGTCGGGAAACTTTGCGCTGATCTGGTTGCGCACCTGGTCCATATACACCTGGCTATCGATGCGATGCTCCGGGTTCAAGGACGTCTGGATGGTCGCGGTGTATTCGCCGGCGTTGGACGTGTACAGCGAGGAAAAATCATTCACTACTCCGATATTGGAAACGACCATGTTCATGTCGTCTTTCGCGACCGTGTGGTGAATGAGGTCTTCGATTTTGGAGACGTACTGCTCGGTGGTCTCAATACGGGTCCCTGTCGGCACTTTCAAATTGATGGTGAACTGGCCGGCGTCGGTGCGAGGAAAGAAAGCAACGCCCAGAAGGGGATATATGGCCAGACTGGCTACGAAAATACCTGCCAGCACCGTAACCGTTATGGCGGGCCGCCGCAAAGCCCAGCGCACGGACTGCTCGTAGAGATCGAGCAAGCGCGCAAACGAACGGTTAAACCAGGCGTTGAAGCCTTTTCCCAAGTGAGGCTCCGCTGGGTGTTGTCCCGGACTGGCCGGGGATGCGTGGTGGACGCCTTTCAAAAATTTAGCGCAGAAGAGCGGGATGACGGTCATCGCAACCACGAAGGAGGCCAGCAACGAGAGCACGAAAGCCAGGGCGAGAGCGGAAAACAGGAACTTGCTGACGCCGTACAGAAACGTGACCGGGAAGAAGTCCACCACGTCGACCAGCGTCGCCGCCAGCACCGCCAGGTTCACTTCAGCGCCACCCTGCTCGGCGGCCATCGCCGGGGGCGAACCCATCTCCAGATGACGGTAAATGTTTTCCAGCGAAATCACCGAGTTGTCGATCACACGGGAAAAGGCCAGCGCCAGACCGCCCAGGATCATGGTGTTCACCGTGCTGCCTAGCATGGAAAGCACGACAAATGTCGCCAGTGCCGAAAGCGGAATCGAAAGCAGCACAGCCGCCGTCGCGCGGAGGCTCCCCAGGAAGATGAGGATCATGAGGCTGGTGAGGACCAGCCCGATGATGCCCTCGTGCAGCACCGTGTTCAAGGCTTCCTTCACGAAGACGGATTGGTCGAAGACGACAGCGGTCGCCAATTGCCGCGGGATGTCGAACAGATGGCCGATGAGGTTGCGCACCCCATTCACCACTTCGATCGTGTTGGTATCGCCGCCCTGCTTCATGATCGGGATGTAGGACGATCGCTGGCCATCCACGCGGACAACGTTGTACTGAATCTGGCTCGAATCCTTGGCAACCCCCACATCCGCGACGGAAACCCAGCGCTGCCCGACGGTTTTGAGCGGAACCTGGTTTAGTTCGTCGACCTGTTTGACGAGGCTGTTGGAATAGACATAGTAGTCGTTGGAACCGATCTTGACGTCGCCCGCGGGGAGAATCAGATTGTTCTGGTTAATCGCGTCGACTACGTCCATCACGCTCAACTGCCGCGAGAGCAGCTTGAACGGGTCGACATAGACCATCACCTGCCGGTATTTGCCGCCGAATGGCGGTGGAATTTCCGCTCCCTTCACGACCGCGATCTGGTTGCGGATCTGGAACTGAGCCAGGTCATGCAATTGGGTTTCAGTGAGCCCTTGACCCTTGACAGTGACCAGGCAGACAGGCAGGCTCGAGGCATCGAACTTCATCACGACGGGCGGCAGAGTGCCCGGCGGGAGCCGCTTCAAGTCCGCCAGAGCGAGATTCGACAGTTCCGTCGTATCGGCATCCGCGTCCGTTCCCGGCTGGAAGAACACCTTGATGATGCTGACGCCCAAAAGCGAGCGCGACTCCATGTGGTCGATGCCGCTGGCCAGTGTGAACCAGCGTTCCAGAGGATTCGTGATGTCGGTCTCGATATCCTGCGGCGGCATCCCGGAATAGAACGTCGCCACCACAACCTCCGGAATGTTGATGGTGGGGAACAGGTCCACCGGCATTCGCACCACACTCGTCACACCGATGACGGCCAGGACGAGGCAGACCACAATGATGAAGTACGGATTACGGATCGAGAAGCGTGGCATACCCCGCTAGCTCCTGGCCTCTCGAGAGCCTCTGCCGTAAACCAGCAGATAGGCCGCGGGTACGATGAATACCGTCAGGATCACCGACGCCGTCAGGCCGCCGATGATGGCACGCGCCAGCGGTGCGTATTGCTCGCTGCCCGTTCCCAGCTTCAGCGCCATGGGCACCATCCCGATGATGGTGGCCAGCGAAGTCATCAGGATCGGCCGCAGGCGCACCCGGCAGGAAGTGATCACCGCATCCTCGACCGACATCTGATGCTCTTCCAGACGGTGTGCAAATTCTACGATCAGGATACTGTTGGAAGCCGCAATGCCGACCAGCATCAGGACGCCCATAAGGGACATGACATTGAGGGTTGTATGCGTCAGCGGCAGCATCACCATCACCCCGATGAATCCCATCGGAATCGCCAGCATGATCAGGAAGGGGTCTTTGAAGGACCGGAACTGGGCGACCAGAATCAGATAGAGCAGGACCACCGACAAGGACAAGCCAACGGCGAAACTCTGGAACGATGACCGCATCCCCTGTACCATGCCGCGGAGGTCAATGCGAAGGTTGCCGGGCAGCTTCAGTCCTGCAATCAACTTGTCGATATCATTAGCGACTTTTCCCAGGTCCTCGCCCGAGGGCGTTACGTAGATGTCGGTCATGCGTTGGATCTGGTAATGCGTGATCTGCGTCGCCGTTTGCGTATTTTCGAGCTTCACCACCGTATCGAGGGTCGTGGGCTCGGTCAGATTGGGCGCTCGCAACGGAATGCTGCGGAGATCGATGAAATTGTGGATCGCCGGCTGGCCGTGCTCATAATACTGGACCGTCAGAAAGTAGTCGTTGCCGGTTTGATGGTCCACCCAATAATTGGGCGCGATCATGGTATTGGAATTGAGCGCGGTAATGACGTTGTCGACAACCTCCTTCGGACTCAGCCCAAGTTCCGCCGCGTGCACCCGATTGACGTCCAGCCGCACGGCTGGATAGTTCATATCCTGCGGGATGTATACTTCGCCGACACCCGGCAGCCTGCGAATTCGCGCCGCCAGGTTCTGCGCTAAGTTGAAGGTCCGCTCCAGATCACGGCTGGAGACCTGAACGTCGATCGGCGCGGGCGCTCCACTATTGAGGACGGCATCCACCATCGAGCCGCTGCTGAAGAAGGTCCGGATGTTCGGGTAATTATTGGCGATCTCGCGCCGCAGCCGGTCCATGTAATCGAAACTGCTACCCTTGTGGTCCTCGTTCAACTCCACCTGAACGGTGGCGGTGTAAGGGCCGGCGTTGGTTGTGTACAGAGCCGAGAAGTCCGGCACGATGCCGATATTCGACACGACCATATGGAAGTCCGAGGCCGGCACGACTTTCCTGACCAGATCTTCCACTTTGGCAACGTATTGTTCGGCCACTTCGATGCGCGTGCCGGTAGGCACCTTGAGATTCAGCGTGAATTGCCCGGCATCTGTTTGCGGGAAAAACGCGAGACCCATAAAAGGATAAAGGCCGAGGCTGGCGACAAACAATAAAGAGAGCCCAAGCACCGTCAGGCCGGGCCGTCTTGTAGCCGCGCGCACCGACCGCTCATAAAAATTCAGCAGTCCAGTGAACCCCCGGTTGAACCAGGCATTGAATCCCCGTGGCTGGTGCCCGTCTCCGGCATGATGGATACCCCGCAGGTACTTCGAGCAGAACAACGGAATTACGGTCATCGCGACGAAATAGGAGGCAAACAGGGAAATCGCGACCGCCAGGGCAAGTGCCGAGAACAGGAACTTGCTCACGCCGTACAGAAAAGTCACCGGGAAAAAGACCACCACGGTAGTAAGAGTCGCCGCCAGAACCGCCAGGCTTACTTCCGCGCCGCCTTGCTCGGCGGCAATCTCGGGCGCCGACCCCATCTCCAGATGACGGTAGATGTTCTCCAGCGAGATCACCGAGTTGTCGATCACGCGGGACAGCGCCAGCGCCAGTCCGCCCAGGATCATGGTGTTGACCGTGCTCCCCATCATGTTGAGAACGACGAAGGTGGCCAGTGCCGAAAGCGGTATCGACAGGAATACGGCTACCGTCGCGCGCAGGCTCCCCAGAAAGATGAGGATCATCAGGCAGGTAAGCACAAGGCCGATCAACCCTTCGTGCAGCAGCGTGGAAATCGCTTCTTTGACAAAGGCCGATTGATCGAAGACCACCGCCGATTTCAGCTGTTGCGGAATGTCAAAGAGCTTGCCCAGCATGTTGCGAATTCCGTCCACCACCTCGATGGTGTTCGTATCGCCGCCTTGTTTCATGATCGGAAGGTAAACGGAGCGTTGGCCGTCGACCCGCACCACGTTGTATTGAATCTGGTTGGCGTCGCGAGCTTCGCCGACGTCGGAAACCGTGACCCACTTGGTTCCTGTCGTCTTGATCGGCATGCTGTTCAGCTCGTCGACGTGGTTCACCAGACTGTTGGAGTAAACGTAGTAATCGTAGGGCCCCATCTTCACGTCGCCGGCGGGGAGGATCAGATTGTTCTTGTTGACTGCGTTCACCACATCCATCACGCTCAACTGCCGCGACAGCAGTTTGAGTGGATCGACATACACCATCACCTGGCGGTACTTGCCGCCAAAGGGAGGAGGAATCTCGGCGCCCTTGACCACCGCGATCTGATTGCGAATCGTGAACTGGCCGATGTCGTGGATCTGGGTCTCGTTCAAACCCTCGCCTTTCAAAGTAACCAGGCAGACGGGGAGGCTGGATGCATCGAATTTCAGGACGACGGGCGGTAGAGTGCCTGGCGGCAGGCGCTTCAGATCGGCCAGCGCCAGGTTCGACAGCTCGGTCACATCCGCGTCCGCGTTGGTTCCAGGCTGGAAGAAGACTTTGATGATACTCACGCCCAACAGCGACCGGGATTCCATGTGGTCGATGCCGCTGGCGAGCGTGAACCAGCGCTCGAGTGGATTGGTGATGTCGGTTTCGATGTCTTCGGGCGGCATACCGGAATAGAACGTGGCAACCACCACTTCCGGCAAATTGATAGTGGGAAACAAGTCCACGGGCATCCGCGCCAGGCTGGTGACGCCGATCACCATCAGGGCCAGGCAGATGACCACGATGAAATAAGGATTCCGGATAGAGAACCTGGACATGCCTTAACCTCCGTGATGCTTACTGGTCGTTGCCGCCTTGGAATTGCTCGAGCGCGACCACCTGGGGCTTAACAACCGTGCCGGGCTTGAGGGCGCTGCGGTCGCTCACCACGACGCGGTCCGCGTCTTTCAACCCGCTGACAACTTCCGCGTCGCTGGAGGTTTCGAGGCCCAGCGTGATCTTGCGCTCCTCGACCTTGTTGTTGTCATCGACCAGCAGAACGGTCGCCTGCTGCCCATTCTGATTCACTGCCTGCAGCGGCACTACCAGGGCGTTATTCTTGCGATCGAGCGTCAGGGTGGCCTCGGCGTAAACGCCGGGGATCAGAATGCGCCCTGGATTCGCCACGTCGACCTCGGTATGCATCGTTCGGGTTTCCGCGGTGACGTCGGTGGAAAAGCGCTTTACTTTACCCGGAAACACTTTGTCGAGCGCTGGCACGCGCACCTGGACCGGGTCGCCGATACGGATGTATTTGACGTACGACTCGGGCACCGGAATTACTAAGCGGAACAGGTCATCCTGGGAAAGCTTCACCAACGGCAGTGCCTGCGTACTGGAACTCGTCCCGGCCTGCATGAGAGTGCCAAGATTCGCGTAGCGCTCGGTGACCACGCCGTCGAAAGGAGCTTTGATCTGTGCGTATTCGAATAAGACGCGATCATGCTGCAGCTTTGCCTTGGCTCCTTCGAGTTGGCTCTCGGCGGTTTGGAGATTCGATTTTCCTCCTTCTACCTGAGCTTCTGCAGCCAGATCTTTGCCCACCACATCGTCGATTTCCTGCTGGGCCAGCAGGCCGGGCTGCTTTTCCACCACGCCTTTCATCCGCTCTGCCTGAAGGTGAACGACCTTGTGCTGTGCTTCGATCCGGGAGATCTCATTCTTTCTCTGCGACACCTGGTCGGTGGCGCTTTGAATGGCTGCGGCATCCTGCTGAAGTTGAATTTCCAGTTCGGGAATCTCGAGTGTCGCCATCAACTGGTCCTTCTTCACGCGCGTGCCGTAATCCACGAAGATTTGACGGACGTAGCCGGACTCCTTGGCGAAGACGTCAATCTCCTGAAAAGGAACCAACTCGGAGGATAATGTGAGCTGCCGCAGAATCGGTTTTCGCGTTACCGGCGTGACACCCACGGTAATCGCCGCTTCAGTCTGCGTTCCCGCTCGCACGTTCTGGGCGTTCGAGCATCCGCCGAGAACCAGCGCCATGGTTAGAACCACGAGCAGCACAGGCACCCATTCATACTTGAGCCGGGACAATCTGAATTTCATAGTGTCTTTCGGATTTATCTCTTTGGTACCTTTTGTTCTTCGAGCTTAGCCGCAAGCATATCCACGGAGAAGTTGTGATCATCACACAACTCAAATAATTCCCGTTCCTGGAGTTTGACCTGCTCAGCAACGGCCGGCAGCTCACAGGCGATCTGCCGCGGAATCATTTGTACACCGTGCATATCGCCGTGCAGGAGGTCGCCCGAGCATATACGCAAACCGCCCATTTCAATTGGCTGCCCGAACTCTACGACGTGGGCGTACGCATGGGAAACGGAGACGCTACCGGCGAACAGCTGAAAGTTCAGTGCCTCAATGGCGGGAACATCACGAATGGCGCCATTGGTCACATACGCCACGGAATCGAGCGCCCGGCAGATGCGCGCGTGGACTTCGCCGACTATCGCACCCGTCCCCGGCCAAGGATCCGAATCTTGGAAGACTACAATTCGAGGCGGCGGAACCGTGACCAGGTAACGCCAGAACTCAATCTGTTCGTAATACCAGCCGCCGTTTATGGGCGGCATCGATGAGCGGATACGGCCAGTTACTGCGTAACCCGCCACCGGCGGCAGTTTAGGAAACTGGCATCGGGCCGTGCCGACGACAAACCCCTCGTTGCGCGGCCGCACGTGTAACCGTTCTATTGCATTGGATAGAGTGCATGTGTCAAAGCGCGTGAGTCTTTCCAGGCATTCTCGCGGAAGTGCGTTTTCGGACATTTCTAGGGCAAGTTACTGGCAATGCGTGGATTGGGCGGGGCCATGGCAGCCATCTTACCCGGAGAGGCCACTCAGCCGACATCCCAACAATAGGGGATTTTTGACAGGAAACTTGGGGAGGCATCGAATTCCATCCGCCGAAGCGGCCTGCCAGCAAAAGGGCGTTTGCAAAGCCCCTTCGATTCTGAACCGAAAATACCTTGTTTATGGGATGCCGCCGGCTATGCTCCCCACCCTAAGATGCAATTTCGGCAGATTCTCCAGCCCCACGCGCCAGGGATTCGGAATCATGAGCTCGATTCGCATTCTAATCGCGGATGATCACGCGTTGATTCGGGGCGGCCTGCGTACGCTATTGGCACACGAACCCAGTTTTGAGGTGGTGGCGGAAGCTTCCGACGGCCTGGAAGCGGTGGAAGCCGCTCAACGCGTATTGCCGCACGTGGCCATCCTCGATATTGGGATGCCCAACCTGAACGGGCTGGAAGCGGCGCGCAGGATCTCAGCCGAGGTACGGAACGTTCAACTCATCATGCTCACGGTGTATTCCGACGAGGCCTATCTGGTGAATGCCCTCCGGGTAGGGGCGCGCGGCTACGTGCTGAAGAGCTCCGCCGAATCGGAAATCGTGGAAGCGGTCCACGCGGTGAGCCAGGGGAAGGCCTTTTTCAGTCCGAAGGTGAGCCGGATTCTGGCCGACGATTACTTGCGGTTTCTGGAACAAAAACAGGTTGGCGACAGCTTCGACCTGCTCACCGACCGCGAACGACAGATCCTTCAACTGCTGGCAGAGGGACACTCGAACAAAGATGTCGCCACGGTTCTGAACCTCAGTCCCACAACCGTGATTTGCCATCGTCAACACATCTTTCAAAAGCTGAACCTTCACAATCTGTCGGACCTGATTCTGTATGCCATCCGGAAGAGCGTCATCTCCGCATAACGTGATGGAAGCGTTCGAGACGGGCAGTAAGATGCGTGACGGTAACCGATATCGATCCCCGGCCGAAGACGACGCACAGGCCGGCAAAAACGGCCTGCCAGGCATTCCCGCCGAACGAGGGCTGCGCAAGACGGGAGCTGTCGTGCTGTTGGGTTTTGGAGTGCTGCTGACACTGCTGATTCTCTGCGGGCTCAATGCGCTGCACGTGCTTTCCGAACTGCAGACCAGCAACGAAACGATTCTGCGGGACTTCCTTCAGGAACAGCAGCGGCTGGACAAGATTCGATCAGAAATTTACCTTTCCGGAACGTATCTGCGTGACTACTTGCTGGAACCGAACCCCGAAAAGGCCGAGCAGAATCGGATCGCTTTGGAAAACGCTCGCGCACAAGTCGAATCGATACTCGCCGACCCCCAGGCCCTCGCCGGTTCAGGGGGCGACGAGATGTATCACGCGCTGCAGCGCGAAATCGCGGAATACTGGAATACTCTTGATCCGGTGCTCTCGTGGAAGCCCGCGCAGCGGCACAACGAGGGCTATCGATTCCTTCACGACGAGGTCTTCCCGCGCCGCTCGAGCACGCTGGCCATCGCGGATACGATTGCTTCTGTGAATCAAGGCCAACTGTTAAATCGCGATAACCGCCTGTTATCCCTCTTTTCCCGGTTCCGAAACCAGTTGATGATTGCGCTGCTCCTCATGGTGGTTTTCGGTGTCATACAGGCGTCCGCGACGACGATTCACCTGCTCGGGATGGAACGCAGGAACGTGCGCCATCTGATCGAAATGACCGAGGCGCGCCAGGAGCTGCGGAGTCTATCCGCCAAGCTGGTGACCACCCAGGAAAACGAACGCAAGAATCTGTCGCGCGAGCTGCATGACGCCGTGGGTCAGTCGCTGTCGGCAGTGCAATTCGAGCTGCACGATCTGGCCATGGCCCTGCCGCAAGACCAACTCCGCGGCCGCGTCGACCGTATCCGGGAGCTGGTCGAAAGTTCGCTGGCGATGATCCGCAACATGGCGAGATTGCTTCGGCCGGCGATGCTCGACGACTTAGGGCTGGCGACGGCGCTCGAATGGCAAGCCCGTGAGATCGCTCGATCGACCGGCTTGCAAATCAACGTCCGAACCTCGGCGTTTCGCGCGGACTTACCCGATGAACACAAGACCTGTGTGTTTCGAATCGTACAGGAAGCTCTCAACAACGTTTGCCGGCACGCCAATGCCGACTCCGTGGAAATTGCTTTGGGAACGTCCGGCTCCCGGGTCACAGTGAGCATTCAGGACAATGGCCGCGGATTTCGCCGGGAACAAAGCAAGGGGCTGGGCATGATCGGAATGCAAGAGCGAGTCGAGAATCTGGGCGGTACGCTAAATGTCCATTCCGAGCCTGGCAAGGGGACCCGAATCGACGCCAGCTTGCCGTTTCCACAGCAGATCGCCTCGACCGGCGAACCGTATCGGGATACGGAAGCGCACTTCGTCTATCCCGCAAAGGGATGATCGGATCCGCCCGAATTCTTGTGGCGGCGGGGCTGCCGGCGTAACCGGCAGTGGTCCACTGATGGACCGCTTGTTACTCGCGTTCCCGGGACATCGCCCCGCCATTCTTACGCCTTCCGGCCTGAACTCAGTGGAGCATGTTTTTCCCGGCCTCGACCGGCATCCTGAACTTTTTCGAGTTTCATACATCGAGATTGTCTCCGCGCTCACACCGTCCTGCCATTTTGACCGCGATGTACTTTACTTAGTGTATTTTCGAAATTCTTGGAAAGCCCTAAATTAGACTCGCAGGATCGATCCTTTGCTGACTGATGCAACCATGACCGCGGGAAACGATTGGAAAGCCTGGCCCCTACTCTTCGGATTCAGCCTGGCCGGACTCAGTATTGTGGCCGAGAGAGTGTTGTTCCGGTTTCTCGCCGCAGATTCCTACCAGTTGCTGCTGTGCTCGGTGGCCATCAGCGTTCTGTACGTCGGGCTGCGCGCGGGCGCGGTGGCGCTCCTGGTCACGGCAGCAGCCCAGTGGTTGTTCTTCCTGCCCGTGCTGAATACTTTTCAAAGTCAAGAGCGGCCGAGCGTGGCAAGATTCGTACTGTTCCTGACGCTGGGCCTGCTCATCTGCGGCCTGGGTTGGAGATGGCACGCCTCGGAACAGAAGCTGAAACTGTTGCGAGGCCTGCTGCCGGTTTGTGCTGCCTGCAAAAGAATTCGAGACGAGCAGGGGCAGTGGCAGCAGATGGAAATCTACATTCGCGACCATTCCGAGGCCGATTTCACGCATGGCCTTTGCCCGGAGTGCGCGCGCTACTACCGTGCCTGAATGAGTGACTGAAGGTTACGGCCGCGGGCCGAAGCGGCTCACCAGGTAATTCAGAATCGCATCGCGCTGGTCTGGCTTGGCTTCCGCGCCCCAGGCGGCCATCTTGTCGATCTCGCGATTCCACTGTGCGCGCGTCAGGCGCTGCTGCTGGATCATGTCCTCCTGATGGCAGACGAGGCAGGTGGTCTTAAAGCCGTCCGGCTGCGTAACGTCCGGCGCGCTGGTTGGGGCCGCCGGAGCCGGCGCCGCATTGCCAACGGCAACACCCACGCGATGCACGACGTTCCACTGGTAGCCGGAAGGGTTCCATTCTTGAGCCAGAGGCTGCACATCGCCCGCCATGGTCCGGGCCCGCGCCATCAGGGTATAGAATCCCTCGTGCGGCGGCGTCCACATGTGTTCCCACAAACGCCAGCCATATGGCGTTGCCTGTCCGGTGAGAGTCGCGGCCCGCCAGGTCCGCCCGCTGTCCACGGAAACATCCACAGCATTCGCTGGGCCTTGGTCACCGCTCCATGCGGCGCCGGCGATGCGTAACATTCGGCCCGGCTCGACGGTCGTCCCGTCCAGCGGCGCCGAGATCACCGACTTCACGCGCAGGCGCGTCACGGGCTGCATCTTCGCCGCATCCACGGCCTCTCCCGGCCGTACCGGGTACTCCGGCCGGCGGTACGCCGACTTCATCCAGAATCCATCGAACTCCCTATCGAGAACCTGGATGCCCTGAAGCCACTTCACCCAGGAATCGGCAGCCCAGCCCGGGGCCACCACGCGCAGCGGAAAACCGTGTGCCATCGTCAACGGCTCCCCGTTCATCTCGTAGGCCAAAAGCGTATTCGGGTCCAGCGCCTTGGCGAGGGGAATTCCGCGCTGGAAGTCGGGCATCTTGCCGATCGGAACATCCGCCCCATCAAAGATCAGCTCCCGTGCAGAATTCTTGACTCCGGCTTTCTTCAATACGTCGGCCAACCGGACCCCGGCCCAGCGCGCGTTGCCCACGGCGCCGTACCGCCACTGCGCTCCGGGCACCGGCGGATCGTAGAAGCTGCGGCCGTTGCCCGCGCACTCGAGAACCCCTACCAACTCCACCCGAGGCAATTTCTTTAGCTCATCCATCGTGAATGAGAGCGGATTGGCCACCTCGCCGGCCACTTCGAGTTTCCAATTCGCCGCATCGACTCGCGGCGCGTACACATGCGTGCGCACAAAGAACTGGTCTACCGGTGTCAGGAAGGATTGAAATCCTTCGAGCGGCATCTCAAAATCCTGAGGGTTGATCGAGCGAACAATCATGTTCCCTCTACCGCTGCTTTGAGAGCGCAGGGTGCGAATGAGAAGACCCGCAGATGCCAGTCCGAAGAATTGCCGTCGAGAACGCTGCATGATTCTCAAGATTAGGACGCGAACCGCACGAATGCAAATGGCCCCGGCAGATTGCGCGACGGCCCATCAACATTCACGACGGTGTCGGACACACGGCCGCTGACTTACTAAGTTGCGTAGTTTAGCGCTCGACTGGTGTGACATCGACTGGTGTGACGCTTGTGCTCCGCGCGGGCGCGTTCTATAATTCGCTCCCAAAGGAATGCGTATCCAAAAGCACAAGGAGGCCGGGATGAGAGAGATTCGTCAATTCACCACGCGCGGAAACGTGCGTTGGGCCCTGTTCGCCGCAGCCGCCGGGCTCGTGGCATTCCAGGTAAGCGGGCTGGCTCAGACTCGCGCCGCCGCACAACCGGTGTCCGCTAGCTGGCACCAGAAGGACACCGAGTGGGCATCCTACTCGGCCGACGTCCGCGGTACCCGTTACCGGCCGCTCGACCAGATTAACGCCTCGAACTTCAACCAGATCGAGATTGCCTGGCGCTTCAAGACCGACAACCTCGGTCCCTTTCCGGAATACAAACTGGAAGGTACGCCGCTGATGGTCAACGGTGTGATCTACACCACCGGTGGCACGCGCCGCTCAGTGGTTGCGCTCGATGCCAAGACCGGCGAGTTGATTTGGGCGCACAGCATGCGCGAGGGCAAGCGCGCCGCCGTCTCGCCACGCCAGCTCTCGGGCCGCGGCGTATCGTACTGGACCGATGGGCGCGGCGACGAGCGCGTGGTGTACGTCACCACCGGCTACCGCCTCGTCGAGCTCGACGCCAAAACCGGCTCCGTCGTCCGTTCCTTTGGAACCAGCGGCCTCGTCGATCTGAAGGCTGGCGTGGTGAAGGGAGTCGATGAACAGATCGATCTCGAGAACGGTGAAATCGGCATCCATTCCACCCCCACCGTGGTCAACGACGTGATTATCATCGGCTCCTCGATGCGAGAAGGCGCCACCGTGCCGACCCACAACAACACCAAGGGCCTGGTTCGCGCCTACGACGCGCGCACGGGCAAACAACTGTGGCGGTTCAATACCATTCCGCGGCCCGGCGAATTCGGCATCGATACATGGAAAGAAGATTCGTGGGCAGTGAACGGCAACACCGGCGTATGGAACCAGATCACGGTGGACGAAGAGGCGGGGCTGGCGTACCTGCCAGTAGAAACGCCCACCTCCGACTACTACGGCGGCCACCGGCCGGGCGACAACTTGTTTGCCGAGAGCCTGGTCTGCGTGGATCTGAAAACCGGCCGGCGGAAATGGCATTTCCAACTGGTGCATCATCCCATCTGGAACTTTGATATTTCCGCGGCGCCGATCCTGGCCGATATCAATGTGGATGGCCGCGCGATCAAAGCGGTGGCGCAGCCGACCAAGCAAGGATACCTCTACGTCTTCGATCGCATCACGGGCAAGCCGGTGTGGCCGATCGAAGAACGCCCGGTTCCGCAGTCGGATGTGCCCGGAGAGAAGACCTCGCCCACACAGCCCTTCCCCACCAAACCGCCGGCCTACGCACGCAATGTACTCAAGGTTCCCGATGATTTGATCGACTTCACGCCCGAGCTGCGCGCTGAGGCGCTGGAAGTGATCAAACACTATAAGGTGGGAACTTCCCCGTTTACGCCGGCCATCCTGGGCGATGCCAACGGATTGTTCGGAACCATCGCTGCCGGCACGGCCACCAACTGGCCGGGCTCCGCCTACGATCCCGAGACTCACACCGTTTTTGCGCAGGCAACTTTCAACGCCGTGACATCGCGATCGCTGGTAGCACCGCCGGCAGGATTCTCGGATATTCGTTACGTCCAGGGAGTCGCGGGCCGCTCGTTCCGCGAGGTCCTCGGGCCGGGCGATTGCTGCGCCGCCGACGGCACCCGGCGGCAGGCGGGGCAACCGGCTCCCGTCGGGCCTCCCAGCGTGCCGAATCCGCTGCTCGACGCCGGGCTCACCGTCCAGGGGCTGCCCATCTTCAAACCGCCTTATGGCGTTCTTTCGGCGATCAATCTCGATCGCGGTGAGATTGCGTGGCAGGTGCCGCATGGCGACACACCCGACAACGTCCGCAATCATCCCGCCCTTAAAGGCCGCGACATCCCCAAGACCGGGCAGCCCGGGACCTCGGGCGTCGGTTTGATGGTCACCAAGACACTGGTTGTCATGGGCGATAGCCAGGTTACCACCACTGCGTCGCATCCGCGCGGCGCGATGCTGCGGGCCTACGACAAGGCCACGGGCCGGGAAGTCGGCGCGGTGTGGATGCCGGCCCCGCAAAGCGGATCGCCGATGACTTACATGCTGGATGGCAAGCAGTACATCGTAGTGGCGGTCAGCGGCGGCGCTTACTCAGGCGAGTATCTCGCCTTCCGGCTGCCGGACTAAACGCGAATCCCAGGAACCGCTCCGCTTCAGTAGAACGGCAGGTATTGGCCTTCTGCCCAACAAGGGCAAGGTCAGCGCTACGTTGCCGAGGTCTTGAAGATGAAGTCCAGTTGACGCGCCACTGACGCGGGAAGGCGCCGCCGAGTTGCCTCAGTGAGTTCTAAGCAAGTTTCCAAGTCCGACATGGTCGCTTGCACAAAGCTGCGGTTGAATTTTTCCAGCCACTGCGAAAGCATCCCCAGGGCATGCTCCGCTAGACCAGGGTCGGAATCTGCGGCAGCTTGAAGACAGGCCCGAAGCTGCTCCCACTTCCCGGCATTCTTCAACAGCTTCAATACACTCATGCGAATCCGATGATCGGTGTTCGTAAGAGCCTTTGCCCAGACTGCGTCCGTCGGAACAGTCCGGCCCGATAACAATGTGAATGCCGCTTCTCGCGTAACGGAAGGCACGTCTGTCGAGACGACTTCGAGGAAAGCCACAATATGTAGTTCCGATCATACAATCCCAGATAGAAGGCAAGTCATGACATTCGGTCAAGAGCCGCCTGCTGCGCCGATTCTACAGGATCTAACCCTTCGCGGAGGGCAATGAAAGGGCAACGTTTTGGCACGATCCGCGCGGCGCCATGCTGCGGGCCTACGACAAGACCACGGGCCGGGAAGTCGGCGCCGTGTGGATGCCGGCCCCGCAGAGCGGATCGCCGATGACGTACATGCTGGATGGCAAGCAGTACATCGTAGTGGCCATCAGCGGCGGCGCTCACTCAGGCGAGTATCTTACCTTCCGCCTGCCGGAGTAAGCGCGAATCTCCGGGAACCTGTCAGGCTTGCTAATGGCTAACGAGGCGCTTTTTCCTGGCCGCGGGCCTTGTCCAGAGGTTCACCTACCGATATACACCCGCAGTCGCCGATAGTTAGGATTAGGTGGAAGTCTGTAGCTTTGGTTAACTTGTACCCTCATCGAGCCGTCGGTGACGATAGAGCCGGGCGCTGTCTCGATCGCGCGAAAATCCAAGCTCCGGAGGCGAAAATGAAATTACGGCGTACTGAGCCACAATGTCTTGCAGCAGTTGCGCTCGTCTTGCTTGCCGGGAGTCAATTGCACGCGCAACCTGCTCCCGGTCTGTCGTCAGCCGAAGTTCAGCGACTGGAAGCAGCCATCGAACGCAATCCCAGCGATTCAGGCGCACGGAGCAAGCTTCTCGATCATTATTACCTCGACAAATCCGTCGATCCAAAGGATGCGATCGCGGCGCGCCGCAGGCATATCCTGTGGCTGATTAAGAACGCACCCGAAGGCGAACTTGCCGGTACGCCCCAAGCGACCATCGATCTTTCCGGGCATTACCTGGCCGATGCGCAGGGGTACCAGCTCGCTTCCGAGGCGTGGCGGGCGCAGGCAGCAAAACCGGGTGCGAGAGCTGCCGTGCTCACCAACGCAGCGTACTTTTTCAAGACCAACGATAAGGAATACACAGTGAGTCTGCTGAAGCGGGCTCTGGCGCTCGATCCCAAGAGTAAAGAAATCGGCGCGCGGCTCGGCGACGAATACGCCTTGATCATCCTGGGCGTAACTTTGGAGAATCGGAATCACTATCCGCTGCGCACCGATCGGACGCTCACCGAATCCCAGCTGGCAAAATCGGCGCGCGAGGCTCTGACAACCTCGCGGAATCCCTATGTGCTAGCGAAAGCGGGCTACATGCTGGCATGGCAAGGAACCATCCTCTACGCGTCCGGCCAAATCCCGTTCGAACCCATGCCGCTCGCCATCAGCGCTGCGGAACGCGCCGTCAGCTTCGCGCCCGGAGAACAGGACGTCGCTGCCTTCCGCCAGAATGTGCTCGAGTTCGAGCGCATGGCGCGAGAGTCGGGACGAATGAAGAACAGCCCACCACAGGACCGCGCGCAAGCGCAGCAGAGACTGGTGCAAGCCGCAACGCGCCAGAAGAATGCATCGCCGCTGGCGCCAGGCTCTGCCGAAGCGGCGGCTGCTTCGGTCCATCCGGCCGCCACAACCGCGAACGTGATCGATCTGAAGCGAATCACGGTGGGAATGAGCCGGGAAGACGTGCTGAAGCTTGGCACGCCGTCGGGGCGCATCACCACGGATGATGATGGCCATCTGGTCGAAATCTTCCAGTACAACGTCAATACGGCGTCGGCTGGCACCGTCCGGCTCCAGGACGGAATCGTATCCGATGTTCAGATTCCGTGACCCCAAACTATACCTGTTGATCCTCGTCTTTGCGAACGCGGTCACCCACGCCGACGTCGTAGCCCAAATCCTGGATCGCTCCGTCCGGACCGGGGCCGGTGAAGCCGCGGTGGACGGCTCCACGTTTTTCCCGAGCTACCTGACCTGACGTCAGGTGCTCTACCCATCGGGATCGGAACAACGCATCATGCCTCATATCCGCTCGGAGACGACAACAGTTCCGCAGCCATCGTTGTCGACCCGCAGCGGGATATCGAGCAGTACCGTGCCTATGGGGAGAACAGTGCGCCTCAAGGACAGCCTCGCTGCGCACCTAGGAGTGCCCCACTATGGCCGGACCCGGGCCGACCGGCAGCTCCGCTTAGAACAACAGCTTCAGCGCAAACTGAATCTGGCGCGACGAAGTGGTGGTCGCCGTGATTTTGCCGAATGTCGGGTTCGGATTACCGCCGCCGTTCGGGATCTGCACGAACGCGCTGGCATTCGGCAGGGCGAAGTTGGCGTGGTTGAGAATGTTGAAGAACTCTGCGCGGAATTGCAGGCGGACCTGTTCATGGATGGTCGTGTCCTTCATCACCGCGTAGTCCACATCGGTCGTGCCGGGACCGGCCAAAAAGTCCCGTTGCAGATTGCCGAGCGTGCCGGGCGCCGGCAGGGAGAACCCGGCCGGGTTGGCCCACTGATTCACGTTGTCTTGCATGATTTGATTGGCCGGCATCACCAGGTTCGGACGCTCGCTGCCGGCGATCACACCCCCGCTTTGGTCAAAGCCGACGGTCACATTCCATGGCGAGCCGCTCTGCGCCGTCACGCCGCCGCTCATCTGCCATCCCTTGACCAGGATGTTCTGCTGGAACGGCAGTGCGTACACGCCGCTCAACCGAAACACCTGCGGCCGATCGAACAAGCAGCGTCCGCGGTCATAGGAACCGTCCAGCGGATCGGACCAGGGTATCCCGCCTTCCAGCCCGTAGGTGCCGGAGGCGTCGTCCATGCACTTGGACCAGGTGTAGGAAAGCTGCGCTTGCACGCCGTGCGAGAAGCGCCGGTTCAAGCCCACCTGCAGGGAGTTGTAGCTCGAGTCGCCCACCGGGGCCTCGCTGCTCAAAGCCGAGGGGCCCCCATTGAGGCGCGGGTTGCTGACCATGCCTGCCCGGCTCGGCCCGATGGGAACTCCAAAGATTTGCACCCCACCGACCGTCTTCGGCAACACGGGATTGATATCGCGCGCGGCATACAGATGCAGGCCTCGCGAGCCGACGTAGCCGACGGTCAAAGAGGTGGACCCGAAGATCTGCCGCTGAATATTGAAATTCCACTGGTACATATGGGGCGTGACAGTAGTGTGATAGTCCACTCCGACGAGTTGCGCCGGAGGCGGCAGAGCCCCTGGGAACGGATTGGGAAACTGGGGAATGGGAATGAAGGCAAGCGCATACGGCGGATTGAAGTAATAGCCGGACGCGTAGCTGCGCGCGCGAATCGGATCGTAGAAGATTCCGAACCCCGCGCGGATCGCCGTCTTATGATCGCCGAAAGGATCATAGGCCAGTCCGATCCTGGGATCAAAATTCCTAACCGACGGGTTGGAGGCAAAGACGTTGGGCACTTGCTGAAACGTCCCAAACGGCGGATTGATCAGCGTTTTCAGCGGATGCACGTTGGTGGTGGGATTGGTCACAAACTCGTAGCGGACGCCGACGTTCACCGTAAACTTGGGAAGCACCTTCCACTCGTCCTGAACGTAGAAGTCCAATTCCCTTTCGCGAAAGTCCCGGTAGGAGTCCGTGAGCCCCGGCTCCGGTCCCTGGAAAAGGCTGGCGCTACCCTGCAGGAAAGCAGCCAGGCCGGGAAAGGTGTAGAAGCCGCCCCACCATCCTTGTTGCTGGAAGTTGCTCTGGACACGGTCCAGGGTTGCGCCAAAACGGAGGCTGTGGGCGCCGTGCGTCCAGAAGACGTCATCCGAGAGAGGGAATTTGTTTTGCACTTCCAGCAGCGGAGCGAAGATGCTGGTGCCGATCGACGAGAGGCCGGTGATGTTCACGCCACCGTTCTGGCCGCGCTCGGGGAAGAAATCCAGCGCGGGCGCCTGATCGGGTTTCGCCTGCACGTCCGTTTCGCGGGTCCGGGTGAAGCTGAAGCGCAATAGGTTCACCAGCGACGCTGTCATCAGGCGGCGATACTCGATGGTGGCGAATTGGTTGCGCGTGGAGCCGATTTCCGGCCAGCGCGGGGGCAATGGCGAGCCAAGGAACGGCATCGTGATGTCACCGTTGTCCCGCACATAGCGCACGAACAGCGAATCCTTGCTCGAGATCGTGTAATCGATCCGCGCCAGCAGGTAATTCTCGTTGCCGGTAGTCGTGTCCACCTCAGGGACCGAGACGACACCGTTGGGTGACGTTAGAGTGGTCGCCGGATAAAGGTCCAAGATAGGCTTGATCGCGGGATTGATGCCTACGTTCACTCCATTCACAATGCCCAGGTGTGCGTTGGCGTCGGGAATCAAACCAATGAAGGTCTGGCCCAAGGATTTTCGCAACTCTTCGTCGTTGACGAAGAAGAACAGCTTGTCCTTCTTGACCGGCCCTCCCACGGCGCCGCCAAACTGGTTCTGCCGGAACGGGGGTTTGGTTTTGGGGTCAAAGAAGTTGCGGGCGTCCACAGCGCTGTTGCGCAGAAACTCGTATGCGGACCCATGAAAGTTGTTGGTACCAGATCTGCTGACTGCGTTCACCACCGCCCCGTTGCCGCCGAATTGCGCACTATAGGTGTTGGTCAGGACCGAGAACTCGGCGATCGCCTCAATTCCGAGCGTGGTACCCATGACGCCCGATCCGGAACCATGGTTCCAAAAACCCTGAATATTGGTGCTGTCCAAAAGATAGGCCTGGCCTTCCGACCGCGCGCCCGAAACGCTGAAGTTGTTCTCGACGCCATAGAGCAGGTTGGCCCCACCGTTTCCGATTTGGGAGCCCGCCGACACTCCGGGCACCAAAGCCACCAGGTCGGTGAAGTTGCGTCCGTTCAGCGGCAGGTCGTTGATCTGCTTTTGCTCCACGTACGACGATACGGCGGTCCCAAGCGTGTCGACCTGCGAAACGGCTCCCTCTACCGTGACCGTCTGCTGGGCCTGCCCAATCGGTAGCGAAAAGTCGACCACGGGTTGCGCGCCCACTGTCAGCGTGATGCCCGGGCGAATCACGGTTTGAAAGCCCGGCGCCGAAGCCTGCGCTTCATAATTACCAATGGGAAGATCCGCGATGGTATAGCGGCCCTGAGGGTCTGCCGATGTGTGCTGCAACTGGCCGGTCCCGGTATTCTTCACTTGAACGGCGGCATTTGGAATCGCGGCGCCGGAGGAATCCGTCACGGTTCCGGAAACCGCCGCGTTGGTGGAGCCTTGCCCCTTCAGATGGACGGAAAAGACAGACGCAAACGCCAACACCATAACAGCCGAAAAACAGGCTTGGCCGCGAAAACATAAAATCTTTGGCATGATTTCACCCCTTGGTGCACCGGAGTATATCTGAAGTCGCGCGAAAATCAAACAACGGTTCGTTGATATCCCTTATCAATCTGCATGACATTGGTGGAAATCGAGGCACATGCCAGGGCTGATCGGAGTGGTGCGACCTGGGCTGTTTGTGGCGCCCGAACGGACGCTTGGCGCTACACAGGAGGTTCGCAGACGCGACCTCGAAGGGTCCGAAGCAGGGGTTGCTCAGTTAGGCGCGTTCCTTGGTACTCGTTCCGCCTCGCGTTTTAGGTCGGTGGCGTAGCGCTCGAAGATCGGTCGAAAGTCTGGCAGCCAGCGCCCAACGATCGGCAGCAGGAAGCCGGAGAAGTTCTCCTGCATTGCGAAATCCGTCGAACCGTCGTCGAGTTCCGCCAAGGTGAACAGGCGCGCGCCCTTGAATATTCCAGCAAGACCCCCCGCCCACGTCATGCGCTGATTGGGGACGACGCCTGAGACCTTGGGAGTAAAGGTGCGGTCAGAGCCCGGGACACGGATGCAGAGCCGCTCCCCTTCGCGGATCTGGCCCTCGATGCTTGTGACGGTTGAATTCCAGCGTGGAAAGCCGCCGGCGTCCGTCAAGAGGCTCCAGATGCGCGGAGCACTTGCTAGAACTCTGACCTTGACGCAACACACCATCCCAAAAACGCTGCGGGTTTGCGTCGCTCTTGCTTCGTTCACTCGATTCTCTCGCACACACTGGAAACAGCAACTGTTCAGTGCAGCACGGTGTCATAGAATCAGGCTCGCAGTAAGAGGAAACCAAGTAACCACATGAACAAGGCGGTCCCGCCATGGATGAAGATGGCGATTGTGTTGCGCGTCCGGACATGGGCGTACACGTTGACCGCATCGGCGAGCGGGACCAATGAGGTGATGAAAATGAACACCGCGATTACTTCGGGACTTACCCTGAGCCGAAGCAATCCGATGGCAAGTAGCCCCGAGACAACATCGCGTGTACCCTTTGCCCATAGGTAGGCTAGTCTGCCGTTCGCATCTGAGGGGACCCCGAAGTCGCTCGCAGCTCGAATCGGTGAAAGGATGAAACGAGCGCCGATGAAAATAATCCCAACCGCAATCAAGAGAACCAACCAAAACAGAATCGAACCTGATTGTAACTGACCAGCCTCAGGCACACTGCTTGGAGGAAGGTTACGCGGTGCGAGGAGACTCAGCGCTAGCAGCGCAAACGCCGCAACCAGACCGGAGGTCCTCAGCCAATGGTAGACGTCCCACCGATGTTCCTGGGCTCTCCAATCATCAGGAAGAGACTTTGGCGCCCACCGCGCGATCCGGTTGTTGATCGGCACCGGAGCGACTAGCGAGAACACGATGGCGAGTACTTGAATTGCGAGCGCAACGGCGGAGAATCGCCAGGCGAGTGGATTCAGGTGCGCGAATGGCAGTAACAGGAGAAGGTTGAAGAGTGTCGACGCAGCCATCCAGAACGGCATCACCCGGCCCAACAGCGTAGCGAACGATGAGCGCACCAAAATGTGGGTATCGAGGGGTTGCCGATTCAGCGTCGGATGCGCGAACGCCGCCACACTTAACTCACTACCGCACATAAGGCCGAGCAACAGCAGGGCTAGTAACTGAAGAATCATTCACACCCCCCTAGATAGTGCTCTTCGATCAAAACATCACCTAACTGAGTGATATGCGCGCGAATCGATCATTTGGCCCGCCCCTCCATCCCCGGACGCTCGATATTCGAAGCGTTCGATGGCTGGCGCGATCACGATAAGGAGTTTGGCGCTGTGACCGCGCTCGGTCGAGAAAGCTTGGGGCCTGCGCGGCGGCACAACAGTCGCGCTGCGGTCCGCCAGTAGCCTGACCTGCGCCGCGGGATCGCCCACGATCTCGGCATCGCTCCCGCGGACCAATAGTGGCTTTCTACAACCAGGTAGGCCAAGGGACATACGTAGACATGATGCAATCTGTTCGCCAGAACAGCGACTGATGCTATGTCTTTCAAATTCAGAGAGAATTGCCACCGCGCGGCCATTGCTGGTCGCTGGCTGGTAGAATGTGCTGCTAAGTTTGGTCGGGGCGAGTGGATTCGAACCACCGACCTCCTGGTCCCGAACCAGGCGCTCTAGCCAGGCTGAGCCACGCCCCGAGTGTGTCGACCAAGCAAACCGCGCGACGTGGTGGGCGCAGCCTGCACCGCATCACTCGGTTGACGCTAGAAGTATAGCACTTCCGCGGCTCAGCAGCGGCTGTCCGAATGCCTTACGCCAAGATGTCGAGCGTGTGCTTAGTAATCTCGTTGCCCACCTGTAGCGACTTCAGGTTTACTTCGTATGCCTGTTTGGCGGTGAGCAGATTGACCATCTCGGTCGAGAGGTCTACTGAGTCTCCAGCCGCTCCCGTTCCGGCGACGCTCGCCCGGCTGATCCGGTTGGCGGTCTGATCGAGCTTTCCTTCAGCCGCGTCCAAGCCCTGCAATGCGCTCGCGAAGATCTGCATATGTCAGCTTATCGGCAGGGTTCGGGATTTTTTGCTTTTTTCGGCGACCAGCAAGTACCATCGGAAGCGTGGCAGAGCGCGAGCTACTCAGGGAACTCCCTGCCGTTCACGAAGTCCTCGAACGCCTTTCCCCCGCCCTCCAGAGATTCCCGCACCCGCTGCTCGTGGCGGAAATCCGCCGCGCCTTGGAAGAAATCCGCCAGGAAATCCGCTCGGGACATCCCAATGGCCCAAGCATCGACGCGCGCGTCGAGAGAGCCCTCACCGCCATCGAACAGCCTTCGCTTCGCCGCGTGATCAACGCCACCGGCGTGGTTCTCCATACCAATCTCGGACGTGCGCCGTTAGGACCGCTCTCGATCTTGGCGGGGTACACGAACCTGGAATACGAGCTTGCTACCGGCCGGCGCGGCAAGCGCGACGTGCATGCCGCGAAGCTTTTCGATCGCCTGCTCGGCGCCCCGGCGATCGCCGTGAACAACAATGCCGCCGCCATCTATCTGGCTCTCCACGAACTCGCCGGCGGCGCCGAGGTGATCGTCTCGCGCGGCGAACTCATCGAGATCGGCGATGGCTTTCGCATTCCCGAGATCATGCAGAGCTCGGGCGCGGTGCTGCGCGAAATCGGCACCACCAACCGCACCCACATCGACGACTACCGTGCCGCCATCAACGAACGCACGCGCCTGCTGCTGCGCGTGCACCCCAGCAATTTTCGCATGGAAGGCTTTACCGCACGGCCGGAGCTGCGCGAATTGGTGGCGCTGGGGCACGAGCGCGCCATCCCTCTCTATGAAGACCTCGGCAGCGGATGCGTCGTCGATCTGCGCCCCTACGGCGTCGCCGAACCGCTGGTAGCCGATAGCTTGCGCGAGGGCGTCGACCTGGTGTCGTTCAGCGGCGATAAACTGCTGGGCGGTCCCCAAGCCGGAATCCTGGCCGGAAAACCGGAAATCATCTCGCGGCTGCGGCGCAATCCCATGTTCCGCGCGCTGCGCCTGGACAAGATGATCTACCAGGCGCTCGAAACCAACCTGCGCCACTTGCTTCTGGAACGCTGGGACGCCGTGCCCGCGCTGGCGATGATCCGGCAAACGGCCGAAGCGGTGCGCGCACGGGCCGAAGCCCTCATCCGCCGCGTGAATCTGCGCGCGGAAGTGGCGCCCGGCGAATCCATGATCGGCGGCGGAGCCACGCCCGAGCAGCCCATTCCGACATACCTCATTGCCATTGCGTGCCCGGACCTGATCGCAAGCGAGCGTCAGCTTCGCCGGAATCAGCCCCCAGTGATCGCACGCATTGAAAATGACCGGCTGATCCTCGACCTGCGCACCGTGTTCCCGGAAGAAGAAGAGGAACTCGCAGCCGCGCTGGCCAAGCTGGGGGATGCGAAGCTCGTTTAGTTGTTCTCCACCATGGCCTGCGTCACCATGTCTTCGAAGTCGCGGTTCACTTCGTTGTTCGCCGTCTGCACCGAGCACTTGTTTCCTCGGCCACCTCTACGCGCGAAATCGGGGAAGACACGCAGAGCCGAATGACGGTGTTACTCTTCAAAAAACTGCGCGTCTCAGCGTCTCCGCGGTGAAATATTTGCCTAGTGATGATGCGCGCCCTTTTTCCCTTCGACGTGCTGATCGACCCACGTCAGAATTAAATCGGCCAACTGCAGGTTGTTCTTATCCTGCATCAGCATGTGGCTGTTGCCCTTGATCCCGAGTTTGGGCAAAGACATCATTTCCGCATCGCCACCAGCCGCGTTCACCTGATCGACGAACTTCTGGCAGCTATCGAAATTGGCCGGCCAAACCGCACCGAAACGTCCCTGCACGTCCGCCAGGTGATCGCCGAACATCACCAGGATCGGGATCTTGGCAAGCGTGGAAAGCTGCTCGGGCTTCAGGTTGGTGGTGCAGCCCATCTCGATGGATACGATGCCGCGAACGCCGGTGGGATCGATCATGGCCGCCTCCTCCGGGAAGAAGCCGGATTCGGAATGCCCCATCAACACCGCCCCGTGCAGTTGCACGGCGAGCGCCGCCATGTTCTTCCAGGTTGGGTTGGGCGATGGTAGTACCGAGTTGAAATCGGGAATCATTTGTTTGTACAGCTCGTCCGCCGCCTGCACCGGAAATTGCCCGTCGGGAAATGCCGTGCCGAACGCCGGCCCAAAGCGAAACACGGCCCAGGATGTCTGGTGGCTGGCCATCAGCACGGTGGGAAGCTGGCTCGGTGGCGCGGCGCCCTGCTTCACCGCGTTGATAATCGTCGCATCGAAACCCGAACGCGCCCGCGAGGCCTGATCGGCCAGGTACACCGGGCGATTCTTGCGCACGAAGTATTCACTCCATCCCATCCGCCCATCCGGCGTGGTTTCCCACGTCATGCTGCTCAGGCAGCATCCATGCACCATGACCACCGGAACGTGCTGGTTGCCATTCACGGGTACCTGATACTGCACATACATCTGGTTCACCGTGATGTCTTCAGGCGGAGCGGGCGTTGCACTCGTGGCGCCGGGCGGGGCTGGAGTGCTCGAGCGCTTAGTCTCGCCGCCGACAAAGAAGCTGCCTTGCGAGGCGATCATCAGCGGTTTCTTCGCTTCGTCGTGATTGGTCTCGGCGGCTGCCGCGAAAGCAGCCGCAGTCAGGAAAAGCGCCGCGAATCGATTCACGTTCGTCTCCATGACCGCTCCTCACGTAACGGGAACCGGGCCGCGACGGAGCGGTATTCTCTCAAAACTCGTATTCCGTCGGCTTGATCCCCTTGGCCCGCAGATACATCTCGGCCGACGCCCGGTGGTGCGTAGTGTGATCCATCATGATCATCAAATACTCCAGCCCGGTCATCATCCCTTCTTCGCTCTTGTAGGATTTCGAAATCTGCTCCATCGTTAACTTGTTGACTCGTTCAATGGCGCGATCGAACGACTGCTGCGCAAACGCCATCACATCCTTCTTGTTCAGCGACGCCGGCTTCCCCGGGTTCGGTCGCTCGCCGGTGAGGGGCGACAGAAACTCATCGAGCGATTGCGCCAGATGGACAATCTGCTGGGCGAAGCTCATCTGCGGCGGCGTGAGCTTGAAATCGTACGAAGCTTCCGGCATCTGGTCCGCCACTTTCAACGTGAAGTCTTTCGAGGTCTTCAGATGCTTGACGAAGGCGGCCTTGATATCGTTCTGCGCCATTGCCGGCACAACCGCCGCTGCCAACACGATGGTCATCCAGGATCGTGATTTCGAATTCATAGGTTCAATTGTATGCCAGTTGCAGCCCGCGCACGCTACTCGTAACGCAATGCAACCAGTGGGTCGACGGTGGCGGCGCGCCGCGCGGGAAGATACATCGCCGCCATCGCCGCCAACACCATCACCAGCGATACGGATGCCAGAAGCACTGGATCGGCAGCGCTGATTCCGTACAACAATGCGCCGAGGTAACGGCCCAGGGCCAGCGCGGCGCCCAGTCCCACGGCAACCCCCAAGCCAATTAAGCGCAAACCGCCGGCAACAATCAGGCTCAGAACCTCGTTTCGCTGGGCGCCCAGCGCCATGCGGACGCCGATCTCGTGCGTGCGGTGCGTGACCAGGTGCGACAGCACGCCGTAAAGTCCAACCAATGCCAACAACACCGCCAACCCGGCGAATGCCGCCAGCATAATGGCGCGGAAGCGCGGATAAGCCAGTGCCTTCGAGATAGCCTGCGGTGCCGATTCCACGCCGAAGACGGATACGTCCGCGTCCACGCGTGCTACGGTTCGCGGAATCGTGGCGCCCATCGCTGTCCCAGCCGCCGGCGCGCGAAGAAGCAAGGTTGCCGCCATCGGCGGATTCTGGTCCCACGGCCGGTACACCACTGGCGAATCTGCCCAGCTCATCTCATTCGTCACCGCAGTGCGCTTCTCGCCGGCCACCACTCCCACAATGCGGAGCCAAGGCTTCTGCTTGTCCTCGGCATCGAATTCGCGGATGTGCTTCCCGATCGGATCCTCGTTCGGGAAGTACCGGGCGACCAGCGCCTGATTGACGATCGCCACCGGCTCCGCATGCTCGCCGTCGCGCTCATCGAAGTCGCGGCCCCGCTCGAGCGGAATCCGCATCACCCGAAAATAATCCAAACTCACGGTCTGTTGGCCGGTATCGAGGATTTGATTCGTCGCAGGATCGGGCCGGCCCTCCACCGCCAGCACACCGATCGGCCCGGTTCCCTGAGTAGGAAACGTGGTGGAGAGTGCCGCGCCCTCGACGCCCGGTTCGCGGCTGAATTCAGAAAGCAGCCGCCGATAAAATAGCGCCCGCCGTTCCAACCCCGCGTACGAACTCTGCGGCAGTTGCATTCCCGCGGTCATCAAGCCGTGCGGCTCGAACCCCAACGGCGCCGCCGTGAAATTCTGGACGCTGCGGATCAGCAACCCGGCACCGGCTAACAAAACGATCGTGAGCGCGACTTCCGCCACGATCAGAGCTTTCCCGAATCGATGGCGGCTGGCATCTTGCCACGTTCCGCGCCCGCCTGCTTTCAGCGCGCTGATGAGATCAATCTGCGACGCCTTCCAAGCCGGAACCAAACCGAACACCACCGCCGTCGCCATGCTGAGCAGCACCGTGAACCAGAGCACGTGCTCGTTTACCGCGACCACGGTTCCCGGAGGAAGCTCGATCGGATTGGCATTCCGGAAATATGCGACCGCGCCAGCGGCAATCGCCGCGCCTGCCGCGCCCGCGGTCAGCGACAACAGCAGGCTCTCCGTCATCAGTTGCCGCAGCATGCGCCGGCGGCCCGAACCCAACGCCGCGCGAATGGCCATTTCCCGCTGCCGCACCAGCGAACGGCTCAACAGCAAATTGGCGACATTCACGCAGCAGATCGACAGAACCACGGTGACGGCGGCAAACAGAACGATCAGGCTGATCCGCAGGTTGTGGCCGGCGAGCCACGTGAATTCCGATTGCAGCTCCTCAATGGCCGGTTCCATGATCGCGCCCCATCGGTCGTGCTCGTGGAGCTGGCGGTGCAATGCCAGCAACTCCGCTTGTGCGCTGGCCATCGACACGCCGGGCTTGCGGCGGCCGATTACAAATACACCGAACTGATCGGGCCGCTTCGGTGGAGTCAGCAAAATCCAAAGCAGCGATTCCGGATTCGGATATGAGGCGAAGCCCACCGGCATCACTCCCAGAACCGCACAAGCCTGATCGTCGAGTCGCAAGGATTGGCCGATCGCGCGCCGCTCACCGCCCAACGTGCTTTGCCAGAACGCGTGCGACAGCACCACCGCGCAACCGCCGCTCCAATCGCCGCTTTCGAAGGTGCGCCCCAGCTCAGCCGGCACGCCCAGCACTGAGAAGAAATCCGCGCTTACCGGTAGCGCCGCCACGTTCCGCGCCGGCCCGCGGCCGGTCATGATCTTTCCCAAGCCACCGGCCCACGTCACCGCGGCAAAGCCTTCGAACGCGTGGCTATGCTGCTTCCAGTTCTCGTAATCGCTATAGAGATCGAAAAAGATCGCGCGCCCGCCCGCGCGGATCTCGCGATCCAAGACCGAAACCAACTGCCCCGGATCACGATACGGCAGGGGCCGCATGAGCACGGCGTTGAGGATGCTGAATACTGCTGTGTTCGCGCCGATTCCCAACGCCAGCGTAAGAATCGCCGTTGCGCTGAAGGCAGGCGCGCGGCGGAACATGCGCCAGGCGTAACGCATATCCTGCCGGAAACCGCCGAATTTCCAACGCCTCATCTTCGAGGGCCAGCTCGGTTCAGTTACTTCTTGGCGGCCGCTTCCATCGACACCAATGTCGGGCCGGACGTGCCACGCGGCAGCAAGCTCGGACCGGAGGCGATGAAGACCTTGTTGGCGTCCGTGTTCACATCAAACGTCAGGCCGAGGAAACCGGACTGCATCTCGTCCCAGTTCTGATCGCCCCACCAAACGGTCTTCGTCGGATCGGGATTGAACTTGTTGTTGATCGAGTTATCGTAGTGCACCACCGCCAGCAGCTTCGTGCCCTTGGGAAGCGCCAGCGGCTTCGCCAACTGATATCCCACTTGCCAGTCGAAGTTCCAAGTGCCCTTGAACACCACTTCCGATTCGCCGGTGGGATAGGTTACGCGCAATTCATAATCTTTGCCGCGCAGGTGTAGGTGCGGTTGGATGTAGACCAGCTTCGCGCCATCCACGCCGACCGTGACTTCGCTTACGACTTCAGCATTGTTGTCGCCCGCCGGAATGGCCAGATTAAACGCTGCCGGCGTTCCCGGCGACATCCAGTAGCGCAGCTTGGGAGGATTCTTCGCAAACACCAATCCGACCTTCGAGCGATCCGTCTGCTCCGTGCCGACCGCCGTGTAGTGGATGTTGAACACGATGTCGGAACCCTTCGGTACGAACTTTGCGGAACCATCGATATCGAAGGTCTGCGCTCCCAGGCCAGGATTGTACTTGCCGAGCAGATCGGTTCCCTGCCGCGCGCCGCCCATTTCCTCGGAGCCCTCTTCGTAGGCCTCGCCCGGAACCGCTTTGGCGAGCCACGTAGACGTGGGCGGACGAACGATCGCTCTCATGTGATGCACCACCTTCGCATTGCCGGGGCGCATCTCAGCGGCCACCACCCACGTGTCCTCCGGAAAATTCGCCTTCACCAGAATGTTCTGGTAATTGATCGTGCCCGTGGCCTTCACGTGAAAGTCCTTCGGCATCTCGATAATCATGTCCGGCTTGATGTTCCATCCATCCTGGAACGTGATCGGCGCCGGCCTGTCCTTGGCATCGCCTTCGGGCGCGCCTTTATCGGCCCACGCCACCAGCGTGTTGATGTCCGCGTCGCTCAGCCTGCGGTCGTTGGCAAAATGGCCCACCTCGGCGAACCATGGCGGCATCTTCTTGGTGGCCACCGCTACTTTCATCGCCTTGGCCCACGGACGCGCGTCATTATAAGTAAGCAGCGAAAACGGCGCGATCTCGCCCGGCCGGTGGCAGCCCTGGCAGTTCTTCTGGAGAATCGGCAAAACGTCTTTATTGAACGTCACCGAAGCGGGGGTGTTGGTAGCAGCCAGTGCTGTGAAGCCCATCACACAACTAGCGATCATTAGGCTGAGCGTACGCATGTTCCAGGCGCCTCCTTCGAAAGCCTACCTATTGTTGCATCATATCGGAGTGCCGCCTTCCGCGCAATGATATATGCCTCGCACGGCCTCCCGGTCCGGCTCACACACGTAGCACAGGCCTCCCGGCCTGTGGGTTATAGACGGACGTCGTGCCACATACTTCTCAAGCGCCCGTCATACTCCAGCCAGCATCGATCGTTAGTACATCCCCGCTAATTGGCCGCGCATCGTCGCTCAGCAGGAACAGAGCGGCGCGCGCCACTTCCTGGGCATCAATCAAGCCCTCGGTTAGCGGCTGCTTACGCTTCAGGAGCTTGTTCAATTCGGGGTCGGCTTCGGACCGCTCACTCACCGGCGTGCGCACCAACCCCGGCGCAATCACATTCACGCGGATCTTGTGCGGCGCATAGTAAGCCGCCATCGACCGGCTCAACGCCACCACACCACCCTTGGCAGCGGCGTACGCGTGGTTGGCGAAATGGCGCGGCTCGGGCGATTCGCTAAGCACGCTGCCTATGTTCAGAATCGCGCCGCGAATTCCACCTTCCCCAAGCGACTGCTGCAGCATCCGGCTCACCACCGCGCGGCACATGAAGAATGTGGTGGTCAGGTTATTCATCAGGGTGAGGTAGGCCGAACTTTCTCGAAAGCTCTCTTACGAACTCCACCTTGTCGCAACTAGAGAACTGGCCAAAAATTTGCGCGTACGCATGTCGATTGCGGCCGTCAGATAAGGCCGCGCCAATCGCCAGCCGTCGCGGGTGCGAACCAGCGCGTGCAGATCGAGCATGCGATGGTCCATGACAACGTAGTCCATGGGTTGCAGCGCGCCGATGTTGCGCCAGGAAATTATCTCTTGGCTGTTGCTGAACGCCTCTTCGCCCTGGCGGGCCATGACGCGCGCAACTTTGGGGAGTCGAGCGATGCAGCGAAGAATGGTTTTGTAATCCGCCTTGGGCAGTTGCGCGGACTCGCAAAGACGGCCGCGCGGGTCGATGTAGCGTACGCCACACTGAGCCACTTCGGTTCTCGTGAGTTGCTTGCCGGCCCGCTCCGCGCGCCATTGGCGCTCTTCCTGGTAGGCTCGGAAAACTTCCATAGCCGAGTCGTAGAACAGTGCCGCACTCTGCACGAACTCGACCGCCGCGCGGTTCAGTGCGCGAGCGCGGCCGAGATCCGAACGGCCGCGCCGGACGAGTCCTCTGTAGCCTTCTGCCCCGGACTTGCGGAACCAGCCCTCGATGGCCGCCATTGACACGCCGCTCTGCGCGGCCAGGCGCTCGATGACTAATTTCGGGTCATTCTGGCACTCCAACCACAACTTCGGGAACTTGTCGGGGTTGGCGAGGGGCTCGATGATCTGGTATCGCTTCGCCTATTTGGCCCGGTTCGCTTCGCTGTAGTTTCCACAGTCGTGGTTCTGGAACGCCAGGTGATCGGCGAGCGCCAATGGTTCGGCGTTGGGCTCAGTCCGCGTCGCCGAAGCGGCCGGCGCCAACCCCTGGCGCTTCCATTCGACGGATCGCGGGGAACAGTCCAGCAGGTCGCCGGCCGGCTCGGACTGGGCAACCAACGTGTTGGGCGCAGGTAGACTCATTAGCCCCTCAGAGCGTTGCGGTCTCGCACCGGACGCGAGCGCATTCCAGAAAGACCCGCAGGTCAGACCCAGTTTCCGCGAAATCTCGCAGCCACTATGCTTTCTAATGGAGTCACGGATGGTGGCGGAACCAGTGGAAAGTAATTAGTATCAGCGTCTTAATTCACTTTTGCCGCCGATCGCCCTAACTGATTGATTCTTGGTTGGACTGGTCGAAAAAACGGGCGTTTTTGCGGTGCTGGAGGAAATAATGTGTCCCTGATTTTGCCCGGGAAACTGGCAGGTTGCGGCCCGAGAGGATAAGATGCGGTGATGGCTGAAGTTACCGATGGCCGCCAGGCGACTGCCACCTCGCGCCGCAACACGCCGCCACGGACCAAATAATTAGTCCCGAACTAGCAATCGTTACTCGTACCGCAGCGCTTCCGTCGGATTCAGGTGCGCGGCGCGGTTGGCGGGCAGCATCCCGAAAACCAACCCGACCGTGCACGATACGCCGAAGGCAACCACAATCGCTACGGGAGAAATCGGAATCCGCACATCGGCGAAGAGTTGCACACTGAGTGGCAGCGCAAGACCCAAAAGTATCCCCAGACTGCCACCCGCGAGACTCACGATCACGGCTTCGGTCAGGAATTGAAGCAGGATCTCCCGGGGAGCCGCGCCAACGGCCAGGCGCAAGCCGATCTCGCGGGTCCGCTCGGTCACCGTTACCAGCATGATGTTCATGATGCCGATACCGGAGATGATCAGGGTAATGGCCGACACCAGGAACAATACGGCTGAAAGGATCAGCGAGATGTTCCGCACTGCGTTGAGCATCGCCGTCAGCGTATCCACGCGGTAGCGCGCGCCCGGGCGGTGGCGCGCCTCGAGTATTTCCTGCACACGCATGGCTACGCGATCCACTTCTTGGGGCGACCGCACCTGCACGTACATCGGATCGATGCGTTCCAGCGGGGTGAAGTCTTTCAACACCGTCACGGGAATGAGCACGGTATCGCGCTCCACCTCGGTTTGTCCGAAGGTCTCCACTTTCTCGTGAAACGTTCCGATGACGGTGAACTGAAGACCGAATAACCGAATGACCCGGTTCGGGGCGGAATAGCGGCCGCCGTACAGACGTTCGGCCAGTTTGTCGGTCAGCACAGCAACGTGAGACCGCAGTGTCACGTCGCTATCGTCTATGAAGCGGCCCGCGCTCGACACGATGTTGCGCACAGACTGATACGCGGCATCGGTCCCGATGACCTTGATATCCTCCTGTTTGCCATCGATCGGCATGTGATCATAGTTCGTCATCACGCCGGTCGCCGCCACGATGTCGGAGGAGAGTTCATCGCGGATCGCATCCACGTCGCGCAGTTTCACGTAATCGGCATCTGCGGTCGCCACGCTGGGTCCCCCGGCGGCGGCGTAATACGCAAAGATGATGTTGGAGCCGACGCCTTCCACCTGCTCCAGAATGTAGTCGCGGCTGGTGAGGGAGATGGTCACCACGAGAATCACGGAAGCTGTGCCGATTACCATCCCCAGGCCGGTCAGCAGGGAACGGACCGGATTGGCGCGCAACGCCTGGATACTGAAGCTGAACGCTTCGTGGATGAACATGCGGCGGGTCTATCCGCCCTGGATCTGCTGGAGCAATTTTCGGGCGTCCGACTTGGGCGGGTCGTCGGGCGTAATCGTAGCGCTCAAGTATCGTTGCAGCAGAGCCTTGGCCGTTTCCAGGTTACGGCCCGATTTGATGTACACGTCGGCCCGCTCGTACATCAGTTTGGGATTGTCGGGGGCCAGTTGTTCGGCGCGTGCGAAATTCTGGTCTGATTCCTGGTACCGGCCCAGTTTCGCCAACAGCCGGGCCATGTCAATAAAGCGGCCCACCTGGTGGGGCGCCAGTTCGATAGCG
>DATJAK010000210.1:0-13030 GCA_035516375.1 Bryobacteraceae bacterium | reverse complement strand
GTCAATCGTTTCACCACATGCCTCCTATCAATCGTCCTCTTCGAAATCCGGCAGTGCCGCCAGTTCGGGACCGTTCGACAACGTGTCAGCCGGGACTGTCTTGGCTTGCCACTGCCGCAAAAGCCAAAAACCGAAGCCCATTGCGAAAATCACTGTGAGCCACGGAATCCAAGGTGTCCACCATTCGGGTTTGGTGCGCGGATCGACCAGCACCTTGGCGCCGTAAAGAGCGACGTACGTGCCGAGAATCTCGCGATCGGTTCTGCCTGCAACCACCCACCTGGCAATTTCGATGCGCATCTTGAGCGCGATCTCGCTTTGGTGCCTCGATACCGGCTCGGTGTAACAGCAAGGCGCCAGAACAGCGTCTTCGAGCCGCGCGATTCTGGTGCTTTGATCGTCCTGAGCTTCGCGGTTTGCCGGAGGCGCGAGGGCTCCGGCGGAAATCGCGAGCGCGATCGGAAGAACTGCGAAGCTCACGAAAGTGCGTGACATGCGAATCGATCTCCGCTCAACCGGCCAACTCTTTGTACCGTTGGGAAACGAAATCCCAGTTGATGACGTGGACAATCGCCGCCAGGTAATCGGCCCGCCGATTCTGATATTTCAGGTAGTAAGCATGCTCCCAAACGTCGATTCCCAGCAGCGGCCGTCGCTTGGCGAGTAGCGGGCTGTCCTGGTTGGGCGCGGTGTCGAGAGTCAGCTTGCCGGCGGAGTCGAGCGACAACCAGGCCCACCCACTCCCGAAAACACCCGTCGCGGCAGTGCGGAGTTGGCCTTCGAACTTGTCCTGGTCCCCGAATGTCTGCGCGATGGCTCCAGCCAAAGCGCCGCTCGGCTTTCCGCTTTTCGACGCGGGACAGAGCGTCTGCCAAAACAACGAGTGATTGGCGTGTCCGCCGCCTTGATTCCGCACCGCCGTGCGCACGGTGGCTGGCAGTGTGTCCAGGCGCTCCAATAATTCCTCTACCGTCAGCCTGGAAAGCGCCGGATCGCCGGCGACGGCTTTATTCAAGTTGTCCACATAAGCCTGATGGTGCTTGTCGTGGTGAATCTGCATCGTCTGCGCGTCGATATAAGGTTCCAGTGCGTCATACGCATACGGCAGCTTCGGTAAAGTAAATGGCGGGTCGGCCGCATTCACTGCGGTAGCGGCTGCGCTGAAAGCAGCCAGTTCCAGTAGCGTTCGGCGTGTCATGGTAATCTTCCTTCCTTTCCTGCAAATTCCTTCCGCCTTTGGACGGCGAATTGTCGTGATTCGGTAAGTTGTGCGGGCGTCATCTCCCTGGCCAGGTCGTCACGAACTACGGCAGCTTTTGGTATCTCGGCGGCAGCCAGATCGAGCCACGCCCACGTCTCCCTGGTCGGCGGCCTTGCGATACCAGCCTGCGGCCTGAGCGAAATCCTGCTTGACGCCCAGGCCATTCTCGTAGAGATAGGCCAGATTGTACTGCGCGGCAACGTATCCGCTCTCGGCGGCCTTGCGGTAGTACGCTGCCGCCGCCATGTAGTCCTTTGGCCCGCCGACTCCGTCAGCAGCCTGCATGCCGCGGCGGTAATTCTCTTCCGCCTCGCGCAGTTTCGCGTCCGATCGCGACGAGACTGTCCGGTCCTGAGCGGCAACGCTCCCAGCCGCAACCAATAAAGTCAGAACCGCCGAAATGTGCCTCATTTTTTACCTTTCTTGCCTTCCGTGCGCAAACCGTCGAGAATATAATCCGCGCCCAGACGGCGGACCTCCGCCACGATGCTCTGTCCCGGCTTCAGTTTCTTTAGGGCTTTCCGGTCGGGCACCAGATACTCCATGGCATGTGGAGCTTTCATGGCGCGGATCAGCCCAGGCACTTCATCGTGGAACAACGTGACAGCGCCGGCCTCCAGATATACCTGGACCACTTCCCCACGCAGCACATAATGAGGCGCTGCGACGCTCGACGTTGTATTATTGGGCGCGAACGGATCGGACAACGCCGGGTCCACTAACACAGTAGTGTCGGTCAGCGACTTGAGGAATTCCAGCACATCGCCCCGCTCCGCGGCGGTGAGATCGAAGTGCTTCACAAATTCGCTCTTATTGGGATTGTCGGCGCCTATTCCCGCGCTGGGTCCGGTCTGGATTGTGCGGCCCCCGGCGCTGTAATGGTCGATCACATCTTCCAACGTCGCGACGCTGCCATCGTGCATGTAGGGCGCAGTGAGCGCGATGTTGCGTAGCGTGGGCGCTTTGAACTTGCCGACGTCCTCGTCCTGGTGGGTGAAGTTGTAGAGGCCGAGATTGGGTGCCGGATAGGAGATCTGGCCCTTTAAATTGTAGAGACCGGTATTGTGAAACTCGACTTCAGCGAAACCCTTATCGAGATAGTCCACGGAGCCGGTGAAGTTGAAGCCGCCGTGACAGTGGAAGCACTCCAGCCGCTCGCTGAAGAAGAGCGCTTCGCCGCGCTTGGCCGATTCCGAAACGGCGTTGGAGTCGTCGCCGTTGCGATATCGGTCGTAGGGCGAATCGCCGGAAAGGATGGTGCGTTCGAAGCTGGCGATGGCCTGCGTGACGGTGCGCAGGGAAATCGGTTCGGCTTCGGCCGGAAATGCGGCGGCGAACAGCTTGCAGTAGCGCTCATCGCTCCTGAGGCGCTCGACGAGCAGGTCTTCCTTGCCGGTCATGCCGAGCTCGATTGGATCGTCGCCGAACAGGGGCACTTGGGCCTGTTTTTCGAGTGTGCGCACCAGAGGATTCGCCCAGGTAAGCACGGGGCTGTAAGCCACGTTCACCAGGCTCATTGGGCCACGGGGATGGAGTTCGCCGGTGGATCCGAGCCCCTGCGCGCGGCCATCGGTGAAGGCTTTGGCCTGTTGATGACACGTGGCGCAGGACTGCGTCTGGTTGAACGATAGCCGCTTGTCATAGAAAAGGTAGCGGCCGAGCTCGACCTTCTCTTTGGTCATGGGATTGTCGGGCGGCACGTTGGGAAGGGGAAAACCGGGCGGCAGATTCCATTCGTACGGGCCGAGCTTGGATTTTTCGATAGCCCGCTGCCGGTCGCGCAGGGTGCGGACATATTGCACGATCTGCCAGCGCTGGGTCTCGCTCAGTTGCGCGCCGAACGCCGGCATGCTGGGCGGTATTCCACTGCCGATCACCCAATAAATCTCTCCGTCGCGCATGGATTCCATCAAGTATTCGGTGAGGTTCGTGGGTCGAAAGAGAAGCTTGGCGGCGACGGCGGTGCGAGATTTGCCATCGGCGCCGTGGCATCTGGCACAAAAGCCCTGGTAGAGAAGCTGCCCGGCGGCGGCCTGCTCGTCCGATGGGGCCAGCGGCGATTTCAGCAGACGTGCCTCGGGAGGCGCGGTGGAACGTCCGTGCGCGTCGTGTGCGCGGGCTGCCACGCACCAGACGCATAGAAACAGCAGCAGTATGCGCATGACCGCCTCAGTTTGCGTTAGCCTGCCCGACGGCCTTGCGGAAGAACGATTGTTTGCCGGCCGGTTTACCGGCAAAAGGCAACCCCAGATTGGCAAAGATGCCGGCGCAGTCGCTATCCTCCGGGCTCGACATGCACCCCTCGGCGGTCTTCTCCTGGTTGCTATCGATGTTGGTGTCTTTCAACAACGCAGCGAGATCGGCCACCACCACGTCACTTTGCACGTCGAATGTGGCAAACTCGATTTCCGGGCGGTTCGGCTCGCTGCACTGGACAGGCGGCGCGGTCCTCACATTGTTGGGCGTGCAGCCGGTGCTGCCGAGGTGAATGGCGAACCCGCGCGGCATGCCGGTGCTGGCGAAATCCAGCCGCGCGAATTTGCGGCCGGCGTTCCAAACCCAGGAAAGGGCCGTGAGATTCAAGGGCGGAGGCATAGTCGTGAGATCGGTGTGATTCTTGTTGAACGGCACCCCAAGCGTGAATCGAAGACCCACATAATGGCCGGCGGGAACGGTGCCGACCACACGATCGTTGGTCTCCGGCGTGCCGTTGACGCAGCCGCCCGTCGCATCCTCGAAATCGAGCAGCGCTACGTCGTCCAATTGCCACTTGCCGTCCTGCGCGAGTTGCAGGGGAACGGACTTGCCGGAATCGTCGATTAGCGCAACGTTGTGGACATAAAAGCGGAAATCGCGCGGCGAGAGAGTCGACTTCGTCGTGCCGATTCCCCCATAGGTCTTGCCGCCGCAGGCGAACCTTTCGCCGCCTACCATGGTTTGAAAACGGACAGCCACCTGTTGGTCGGCCGCCCATGCTCCGCCCGCCATCAACAGGAGAGTCGTGAGCAAAGTCTGTGATTTCATACGGAACTCCTTTAAAGGTTGACTTCTACGGTAGACGCCGGATTTGAATGGCGCCGTTCTCTTCCCATGCCGCGAGGGCGCCGCCACCGGGGAGGCCCAGGACCGAAGGAAACGCTCCGTTTTCGGTAAGTTGCTCCAGCTTGCCGTCAATCCACGCTTCGACTTTCGTGCCATCCACCCAAGCCAAGTAGGTTTTCTCGCCGCTCAGCGCGAGCGCCACATCCTTGCCGGCGCCCACCTGTTTTTCCGGCCGTCCCGGCTCGGCGAGATAGACGTTCGTCTCGCGCCGCCAGGCGGTTAGGATTTTAGAGGACGATATTGCGAGCCCGCCGCCATCCATGGGGCACGCATTCAGTTTCCACGTGCCCTCGCCGAGTTTTAGCGGAGTAGAAAAGGCGGCGCCGTCGCGCGAAGTTGCCAGGTACATGTCGCGCGATCCACCCACGGCGTTGCGCCACATCACCACCAATTGGCCTGTGGAATCGATGGCGAGCGAGGGATGGCAGCACTCGCAGATCGAGCCGTCGGGCGATAGGTAGACCGCCACGTTTTTCGACCACGTGACGCCGCCGTCGGTGGATCGGGCGGAATAGAGCTTGGTGCCTTTAGCGCCGCGCTTGTCGAGCCAAGCCGCGAAGAGCAGCCCTTTTCCATCGGAAGCGAGCGCGTGTAGGCCCTCGGTGGCGGAAGCGGGAACATCGTTGATGGCCTTCCCCGGTGTCCACGACTTTCCGCCATCGAACGAACGCCAGACCATGAGGTCACCATCCGACGGAAGGCCGTGGGCATGCGAACCCTCTTCCACTTTGTTGCCCACCACCGCGGTAATCACGATGGCGCTGCCGGCAAAGGCGATGCGCGGTCCACGATGGCGCGTTAGCGGGACGATGCCGCCGTCGGCGACCTTGACGGGCGCTGAAAAGGTACCGCCGCCGTCACGCGAAGAACTGAAGTAGATGGCGTGCCCGGCGCCGAAGGTGACCGCGACAGTGGTCCCGTTGGCGGCCATCTGCGGCTCGTGCGCCGGCGCATCCGGGCCCATCGGGCCCAGATGCACCGTCATAGCGACCAAAAAAAGGACGGGTAACATACTTACTCCTTAGAATTGAATCCGCAGGGCGAACTGCATCGTCCTCGGGTCGTTGACGGCTGTGATCTGCTTGTAAGTCGGCGATGGATTCGTGGGATACGTTCCCGTTCCAAAGACGCCGTTCAGGGTCACGCCGTTCATATGGTTGGTAAGGTTGAATGCCTCCGCCAGGGCCTCCAGTCGAAGCCCTTCCGAAATGCGGAAGCTGCGGCTTAGGCGAGCGCCCAGGCTGAGGAAATCGAACCCGGATCCGGCGTTGCGATTGATGAAGACGGCGCTGATGGTGGGACGCGCGGATGTCCCTTGGACGGTATTCGCGCCAGTGGTGATGTTAAATGGCAGCGGCGAGTAATACTGCAGCAGCGGACTCAATTGAAACCCGTGGCTGATGCGCCCCCACGTTGTGCTGGCCGCACCCATGGATGTGTGGACCGTGCCTTCGAAGACCAGGCGGTCGCGCTGGTCGTCATCGGAGCGGCTGTAGTCCTGCCAGATGTTGAAATTGTTGATGGGCGCGCTGAAGAAGAATTCGCTGACGTCGTCGAGTGCTTTCGAATACGTGTAGGAGACGCGCAGGCTGCTCCAGGAGGAGGGCCGCTCGACGTACGAGACGTGCAGGCCGTCGTAGTGGGAATCCGCCAGCGAGGAATACTGGCTATCGTTGCCGTAAGTCAGATTGGGCCGGCAGCCATCGTTGGTACCCACCGCGGCGCAAGAGGGCACGTTCTGGTTCACGGAGATGATCAGGTGTAAGCCGCGCAGATGCTGATACCCCACGCTGAGCGTGCTGTGCGAGGTGAGTTGGTGCTCGATCTCGAAGCTGCCCTGCTCGGAGTAGGCGTTCTTCATGTTCGGATTCATGGTGCTGAAGTTGAACAGGACGCCCGCCGGAAGCGTGAGGCTGCTCAGGATGTTCGGAAACACCGGCGCGCCGGCCTGCGTGGGCGAGAGGCTGATGCTGATCTGGCTGAGGTCGGCGGGGTTGGTGGTGTTGTTCGCGGAGAGGAGCGCGTTGGCGAGCGGGCGCAGCGGAATGCGGTCGTAGAACAATCCGTAGCTGCCGCGTAGCACGGTCTTCCGCGAGGCGAACGGGGTCCACGCGAAGCCGCCCCGCGGAGAAACGTTGCCGGTCTGGGTGGTAATGGTGTGCAGGAATTCCAGGTCGTAGCGTACGCCCAGGTTGAGCGTGAAGCGCGGGCTGACCTTCCATTCGTCCTGCGCGTAGAATCCGACGTTGGGGTTGGTTTGGGGCACTACGCTGTTGGCGAAAGTCTGCGTGAAGCCCGAGCTGTTGTAGGTCCCCGCCATGAAATTCGCCAGCGACGAGAAGGAATAGCTGCCGCGATAAGTGCGCGGGAAGGTGATCACGTCGTCGTTGTACAGGAAGTCCACGCCCACGCGGATGGCGTGCGGTCCGGCTTGGTAGGACAGGTTATCTGCGCCCTCGGCCAGCTTGTTGGCGCGCGCGGTGGGAGATCCCGAAAGCGTCCCGAAAGACGCCACGCCAGAAATACTGACTGCCGGACCGATCAGGTCGGAAGGCGGAGCTTTCAGGTCGCTGTTGGTGAATTGCGCGCGGGTTTCGTTCACTAGGCGGGACGAAAGCGTGGCGATGTTGCTGGCGGAGATCGTTTGATCGGTGTCGTCAAGGTTGGCGGACGCGGACGGCGCGCTCAATCCGCCAGCGCCGCGTGAGTTGATAGCAGTGACGTGATAGAGGCTGTACCGAATGCTGGCCTGATCCGTGTCGCTGAAGTGATGGTCCACCTTGGCGAACAGGTTGCTGTTGTGCACAGGGTTCGGATAGATGCCGGTGGAGATCTGCGGGCCGGGATATCCCTCTGCGAGCAATCTCGCGTTGATGGTGGCGACGTTGGCGGGCAAAATGGTTGTCAGACCCGACTGATTCAATTCGCGCTGCTCGAAATTGGCAAAGTAGAAGGTGCGGTCGTGAACGATGGGGCCGCCCAGGCTTGCGCCGTATTGCGACTGCGTGATGGGCAGCGCAATCTGCGCCAATGCATTAGCCGCATTGAAACGCTGATTCTTGAAATAGAAGTAGACGTCGCCATGCAGGTTGTTGGAACCGCTCTTGCTTACCATGTTGATATAGCCGCCGAGCGCGCGGCCGAACTCCGCTTGGCCGCCGGAAGTGACCACCTGAAATTCGTTGACCACATCGAGCCCGTAGAACACTCCGGTTAATCCGGCGGCATCGTCGTTGTTCGACAGCCCATCGATGATGAAGCCGTTGGAGAAGTTTCTCTGGCTGCCCACCGAAATCCCCTGGCCCGGCACAGCCGATGTCTCGGCGAAAAGCTGGTTGGCGGCCGTATTGGTGGGCGAAACGCCTGGCACCAGCAGCGCCAGATCGAGAAAATTGCGACCGTTGAGCGGCAGGTCGTTGACTTCGGTTTGCGAAATTGTGCCGGCGACTTGCGTGCGCGCTGTCTCCAGCAGGTCAGCCTGACTTTCGACCGACACCTGGCTCGACGATGCGGCAACGCTAAGCACGATGGGAAGCTCGAATGCCGATCCCAAGCCGACGTTTATCGTGCGGGTTGCATTGCCGAAGCCCGGTTGTTGTACCGTGACTTCGTACTCGCCGACGCTCAGGTACGGAAATCGGAAACGGCCTTCCTTATCGGTGAGCAGGGTGCTCGTTATGTTGGTGTCCTTTTGACGGGAACTTACCTTCGCATTTTGAACCACCGCGCCGGTGGCATCTTCGACGCGGCCGCTGATACTGCCATATTGAATCGATTCCTGCGCGGCGCCGGAAAACACGCCCAGCAGCAGGAATGTAACGTTTGCAAGGAATCCTGATCTCAAATTCTTTCCCTCCTCATTTTTCCCAGACAGCGTGAATTGATGTGTGCGAGCGCTAGGAAAAAGAGGGCGGAGGTCTCTGGAACAACTCGGGTCCAACCCCGGCAGGTTTCCACGATGCGCGCGATTGTCGCGCGGCCGGCGTGGCGCATACGGCCGGACCCTCGAAAACGCGGGTCTGCGGCGGACTTAGGGCCGACCCATTCGGCAAACTGGAAACTTGTCCGCAATCTTTCGAGCATTGACTTCCAGCGGTCCACTGGATGCCGTGCCGCGTTTCGCGCCGAGTGGAGCGGCGGCAACAGCTCTTGCCAGACTTGCAGCAGCTCATAGCGCATGTTGCTTCGGCTACCTGCAGAGAGACGAATTCTTCGAGGATCGGGGTGAATAGAGTGAGCGCAAGAATTCCCACCCCAGCCGATCGGACCATAGGGCCGAGAAGGCCGAGGACGAAAGACTTTGTCCCGTGTTTGCAAATAAGCTCTTTCACAAGCTGCATCGGTTCCCGAACTCTGGTGATCTTCCCGCTCGCGCGGTCGACCGGAGGTCGCCTACACCATTACGTCGGTCAGGGCCTTCTTTGCGGCCGCCAACGCCTCGGCCTTCTTCACGAACTCTGCGAGCAATTGGACCATGGGGGCTTTCACCTCCGCGGGAGCCGTCTTCATCGAGCCAGCGTGGAACGGCGGGTCGGGGTCGTACTCGCTCATGAGCTGACAGCATTCGGCATAGACACGGTCGCGCAACTCCGCGACCATCGTGAGGCCGAAATCGAGCCCGGCGGTCACGCCCGCGCCCGTGATGCGGTTGCGGTCGCGCACAACGCGAGCGTCGGTTGGAGTCGCACCGAATCCAGCTAACACATGGCGCACCGACCAGTGCGAGGTCGCCTTGTAGCCCTTCAACAACCCTGCCGCCCCAAGGATCAGCGACCCCGAGCATACGCTGGTGACGTACTTCGCGCGTGCCCCCCGATCGGCCATGAAGGCACGCGTCTCAGTGTCCACAGCCGCCGCCAGCGTGCCGTCGGTGCCGCCAGGAGTGAACAGCACAGTGAGCTCTCGGGGGCAGTTCTCAAAGGTTGCGGTAGGCGTTATCGTTACCCCGGAGTCGCTTGTTACCGGATCTAGCGACTTCGCAACAAGGAATATCTTTGCACCCATGAGCGCGCCAAACATGCAGTGCGGCCCAATGAGGTCCATCACCGTCATCCCCGGGTACATCAGCATTGCGATCTGCTCGTTACCCGTCCAGTGCACCGTACCTGTATCGGGCATCTTGTGCTGGGGCTCCTGCATTTGCTCGCCAGCCACGCCGATGGCGTAAGAGGCAAAAGGGGCGCTGAGGCCTAACAGAACTGCTTTTCTGCGATTTATTTCGGTCATCTTCTGGGTTCCTTTAAAAGTGGATTTTCAGCGTCACGTAGGCAGAGAGCGGCTGGTTCCGGATCACGACCGCAAAGCCAAGCTACTCTTAGGGGTCCAAGGTGCGGCGATCCGCTAGATTGACGGCCGATCCCACGACTGTGTGTCGGCCGAAATTGTACGCGGCTTGCGCGTCGAACATCGCGTAACCCGGCGACGCAGCTGCTGATACTGCCATATTGAATCGATTCCCGCGCGGCGACATACAACGCGGCCAACGTGAGGAGAGTAACGTTCCTAAAGAAGTATAGATACAAAGAGCCTCCTGAATTGCGTGCGGCAGCTTTCAACAACAACGCGAGAACGACTAGATCAGCACGGAGGGGGCCTTTGGAATAGCGCTGCGTCTACAATGCGGCGCGGTTGACCAGGAGCCGAGAGGCGAGGCTTCTGAACGTAGCTAATCGCTGGGGCCGCGAGGGAACCGATAGCTGACGGAAGCCCGGGCTGCCTGGGCAACTCGGCGAACTGCCCGCAGTCCGTTGGGCATCGGTCGCCGGGGGTCCATCGTGCGCCTTGCGGAACGCGCTTTTGGTAGGCGTGATGGCAGCAGGAACAGCTCTTTCCGGAACGGCAACAACTGGCTTTGCACGGAGCTTCCGCCGTTAGAGACACGAGGTCCTGTAGCATTGGTGCGTGGAACGCCAGCACCAGGATCGCCACGAAGATCGTGCGCAAGGAACGAACGAGCGCGCGAGCCGCGGACACCGTAATCCGTGGAACGGAGATCAATACAATACCTTTCCGAGCAGAGATCTGCCCGGGCCAAATTCGTCAACTACTGGTGGTTGCGGTTAGGAGAGATAGATGGGAGGCGGACGCTGCTGGAGGACCCGGTCAATACCTCGCGCGTGCCGAGTGGACCGGGTCACCAGTAAGCGGGCGGTAGTCTCAGCCGGCGGAGTGAGCGTGACGGCGGAAGGTTGTACCACTCCGTTGGTTTCGGAGGCGCCGAGGGCGATCTCGCCGCAGCCGTCGCAGCAGGATCGGTTCGCCAAAACTGGGCCAGAGGAGTGGGCCGAATTCGCCTTCTTGCAGCAGCATTTACCACGGCTGCGGCAACAGGAAGGAGCCCAATCGCTGAAGGCGCTGGCGGCGATTGGCGCTAGGGACGAGAAAGAGAACAGGAATACTGTGCACAGCGCAACCACGTTGCGGAGCGCGTGCCATTGATTTTTGAGCCCCAGCATCCCTGGGAGATCACTATACCACGCAGTCGGACAAAACTGGGGAGTTCGCACAAAGGTGCGCTAAAGCGGACCGAGCGGATATGTCTGTTCTGGCCGTAACGTAACCGCACCGCACACGACCCCAGTAATTTGCTTTGCGCTTCTGTCACTTCCCGGCGGTTGGCGCAACGACGTAGACGTATTCGAGCGGTTCGCTACCGTTGTTCTCGACGTTGTGCCGAGTCTCCGGTGGAATGTATGCTACCGCCGGCGCTGTGAAGGTGCACTTTTGCTGCCCTTCGATCAGCGCGGCACCTTGGCCGTGCAGGATCACGAGCATTTCTTCGTTCTTGCCCGTAGTATGCCAGCCGACGGTGGCGCCCGTTTGGAGCCGGACGAATCCGCTTCGCATTCCCGCCGTTTGCGGCGCTCCCTTTAACAACGAGCAGTCGCCGCTCGCGCATTGCAGTGGCATTGCCATCGGTCGACGCGTAGGAGCCTGGCATAGCACAGGTGTCAGAACAACCAGATAGGATATGGCGAATTTTCGGAACATCGGTTCAAGCGGCCTCCTTGGTGGTGTTTTCCGGGATTGAATCTCCGATCAGAGCTCGGAGCACGTTGGGATGTTCGATGAAATCACGATCCCCCGCGCCATATCCGCTTGCCCGAACGATAATTGGCGGCAAGGGGCCGCAGCTTGAGGCAAGGCAAGCAAGGGCCGCGCCAGTCGGTGTGGTCAATTCGACGCTCGGGCCGCTTGAGTAGATCGGCTTGTCCCGGAGCAGGCGCGCCGTCGCCGGAGTCGGAACCGGCAGGGTACCGTGCTCGGTTTCGACCGTGCCGGCACCGACATTGAAAGCCGAGCAGACGATCTCCGCGATATCGAGCAGTTCCAAGGCCACGCAGGTCCCGACAATCCTCCTATCAAGCCTTTCCATTTTACGGCAGTCGCGGATAGGCGCGAAAGCAAAACCATCCACTCTGGAAGAAAACTGCGTTAAATCCCGGGGGGCATGGGGGGCAGCGCCCCCCATCATGGCGATGACTTCTTCCTTATTGACCGGCGCGGGAACAGATCGGCCGGTGTGCGGTAGCCGAGCGCCTGGTGCGGACGCTGATAGTTGTAGAAACGGAAGTATCGATTCAGCGCTTGGAAGAGATCGGCGCCGTTGGCGAAGTCGCCGGGGTAGATGAGCTCGTACTTCAGACTGCGCCACAGACGTTCGATGAAAACGTTGTCCAGAGCGCGGCCGCGTCCGTCCATGCTGATCGACACGCTGCGTTTTTTCAGCGGCGCCAGAAAGTCCGCCGCGGTGAACTGCGAGCCCTGATCGGAGTTCCAGATTTCGGGTTGGCCGAAGCGGAACGCAGCCTCCAGTGCCGCCAGACAGAAGCCCGTCTCCATGGTGTTGGAGAGCTCCCAACTGAGCACGAACCGGCTGAACCAGTCCATGACGGCCACCAGGTAGAGGAAGCCGCCATGCATTGGAAGGTACGTAATATCGGTGCTCCAGACTTGGTTGGGCCGTTGGATCGAGACGCCGCGCAGCAAGTACGGATAGATCTCGTGGCCTAGCGCCGGGCGGCTCAAATTCGGCTTCGGATAAAGAGCTTCTATTCCTAGAATCCGCATGAGCCGCTGGATTCGTTTGCGATTGACCTCCAGCGTGACGGCCATGCGACGGCTGCCGAAGAACGGGCATTCCATGTACAACTCGTCGAGTCTGCGCAGCAGATGTAGGTTCTCCTCGCTCTCCGGTCGTGGCTGGTAGTAGTAGGTCGAGCGTGGCAATCCCAGCAGTTCGCATTGCCGTTGCACGCTCAGATCGGGATGTTGCGGATCGATCCATAGGCGGCGTTTTTCAAGTGATAAGTCCAGCTCTTTTTTTGAGAAAGTCCAGCTCCACCTTTAACTGGCCGATCTGCTTATAGAGCTCGTCCTTCTCCGCGTCAGCCTGCTGGCGGATCTGCTCGGGGCCGTTGCCGAAGACGTCCGGCAAGCCGGCCAGGGCCTGTCTCTTCCAGCCTCCGACTTGGGTTGGGTGAACGCCGAACATTTGGGCGATCTGGGTCGTCGTCTTCTGGGCCCTGATCGCCTCGATGGCGACTTTGGCCTTCAGGCTGGGCGGGTGATTCTTGCGCGTTCGGGGCATTGACTCTCCTTCATTTTCAATGCCGCCCACCATCTAAGAAAAGGAAAATTTCTGTCCAAAAAATGGGGTCCATTACA
>DATJAK010000209.1:0-4741 GCA_035516375.1 Bryobacteraceae bacterium | reverse complement strand
AGCCGGTTGTTGGGCGAGTTATCGAAGTGCGCATCGGCGCGCAGAATGGTGCCCTTCGGCAGCAGGCGCGGCTGGCTCAGTTCATATACCAGTTGCCAGTTGAAATCGTATCGAGGCACGCGCACCAGCTCGTCGCGTTCGCCCGTGGGATATTCGGCCGAGAGCGCCATCGACTTCCCGCGATAGTGCATGTGCGGGTAAGCGGCGATCAGTTCACACTCGATCCCCACCTTGACCGATCCGGAAACCGGATAGTTGGCGTCCCCCGGCGGAATGGTAAACCCGGCGTTCGAGGCCTGGATGCGAATCACGCGCTTCGTAGGTGGTGTCTTCGCCAGAACGAAACCGATGCGCGTGCGGTCGGTGGTGGCCTTTCCGTTGGCGGTGTAGTGAAGCTGGAAGACGAGGTCCGATCCGGCCGGAACCAACAATCCGTAGCCGGGCACTTCCTGTTTCGCCGGCCGGCCGGGGATGTATCCCGCGATCACCTGTTCCCGTACGCTCGCGCCGGCGCTGCTATTGCCGCCGGTTCCGACGCGCTCGCCTTTCTCAACCGGTATGAAGATTTTGCCGGCGGGATACTCGCGCAGCCAGCTCGACCCCGGCTCACGAATATAAACGTTGGCATGATGCATCACCGCGCGGTTTCCCGGACGCACTTCCGCCGCGCTCATCCATTTGTCTTCGCGGAAGCCGGTGGGCACGATCACATACATGTACTCCAGCGTTCCGGTGGCCGGCACTGCGAACGGCTCCGGCATTTCGAAGATGAGATCCGGCTGGCCGATGGTCCAGCCTTCGGCGAATGTGGGGGGCGGCGGCGCGTCGTGGGGATCTCCAGCCGAGGCGCCGCCGTCAATCCACGCCACCAACCGGTCGATCTGCTGCTGGGAGAGTGACGGATCGTTGCGGTACTTGCCGGCCGCGCCCGACACATTCCAGGGCGGCATTTTTCGCGTGAGTACCGCCTGCTTGATCGCTTTGGCCCACGGCCGCGCATCGTCGTAGGTGACCAGCGGCATCGGTCCAACCTCGCCCGCGCGGTGGCACGCCTGGCAGCGCACCTGCAGGATCGGCAGCACGTCACGATAGAACGTCACACCGGGCGCGCCCGCCGCCAACAATGCGGCGCTGGATAGGAGCGAGACCGCCAGAATCTTCATGGAATCCTCACTCGCCCATGATAATCGAACGGAAAGTCGAAACGCTGCTCAAACCGTCGCAGCTAAGCTGGTCTTTGTTTCCAACAGTCTGTTTTGTGGCGCAGACCGTCGCCCTTCAGCGGTCTGCGAGGTGGCAGACGACACAAACCGATCGTCTGCCCCACGTTCGGCCGTCGCAGCTAGGCTGGTTTCTATTTCCAATAGTCCGTTCTATGGGCTCAGAATGTCGCCTTTCCGCGGTCTGGCGAAGCGGCAGACGACACAAACCGATCGTCTGCCCCACCGTACGGGCGTCGCTCGCTAAGCTTGTCTTTGTTTCCAACAGTCCGTTCAGTGGCGCAGACCGTCGCCTTTCCGCGGTCTGGCGAAGCGGCAGACGACACAAACCGATCGTCTGCCCCACGGCTCGAAAACGATCTAGTACGGTTAGGGCTGTTCGCTTTACTTGCGGCCTACCACTGATGATTTTGCCCGATCCAAAACCGCTGCCATCGATCTACCATTAGCTATGCGCCTCCGCTCCCTGGCAGCCATCGCAATCGTCAGTTCACCGCTGGCGTTCGCTGCGGATCCCGATATCCTGGCAGTCTACGGCCAGTTCCGTAATTCGGCGCTCGATGCCAATCGCATCGCGGTGGCGGAGAATCTCGTCTTAAAGAAACCAGCGGCGACCATCCAATTCAAAAGCGGAACCCTATACGCCCTCGATCCCGTGCTCGATCATGTGCCAGCCGTGGTCTTCATCGGCGAAGGAAGCTTCACGTACGAGCCGCCGGCCGGCTCAGAGCAACGGCAACTCACGCGCTTCACCAGCGGCCAACCGCGGCTGGAAGAGCCCTTCAAAGAAGCCGTCCTGTTTTTCACCGATTCCACGTTCACAGACCTCTCCGCCGATGCGCGGTTCAAGCCGGCCATGGTGGATCCCCACGCCACAGCGCTGCTGAACGAGTTCCGCAAGAGCTTCCGCAACGACCTGCGGACTAATATCGAAGCGCGCGTACTCGCCGGTTTGCTCTCCGACCGCCAACCCTACTTTTTGGCCGACATTCACGGCCAGCAGCGGGGGCGTCTGGTGTTCTCCGTTGACTCGATGAGCGGCGAAAGCGTCTCACTGCTGCATTTCCGCTCGGCGGAATTTGTGGAAGAGTGGAGTTCCTTCAACCCGAATGGATCACCTTCCCCCGAACAGCGCGCCCTGGTTCACACCACGCGCATAGACCTGGATACGGAAGTGGATAAGCGCGGCAAGATGGATGGCCAGGCGCTCAGCCAGTTCACTGCGCTCGAGGACGGACCCCGGATGCTCTACGTGCAGTTGGCTCCCTCTCTGCGCGTCTCCAAAGTCAGCGCCGCCGACGGCAGCGACCTCCGATACATCCAGGAAGCCAGAGATAAGGACGCAGATTTCTGGGTCATTCTGCCGAAGCCGCTGACGCACGGCGAAATGCACTCCTGGAAGTTGACCTATGCCGGCGACGGCGTGGTTCGCAAGGCCGGCGGAGGCAATTACTTCGTCGGCGAGCGCGATCGATGGTATCCGAAGCTCGATGTGCCGGGCGAGTCGTTCAACGATCGGTCGATGTATCACATGAGGTTTCGCAATCCGAAAGACCTGATCCTGGTAGCGACCGGCAAACCCGTCAGCCAGGAAAAAGACGGCAAGCCGGCCGTCTCGGAATGGGAAACCGAAGTGCCCTACACCGTGGTTGGTTTCAACTACGGAGACTACAAAACGAAAACACAAAAGAACGGCGACCAGAACGTTACCGTCTACGCCAATTCGGAACTGGGCGACGAATTGAAGGAACTGCAGGTCCTGCTCGAAGAGAATCCGCAGGCCGCGACCGCGATGGGCATTACCACGGGGGGATTGAGCACCACCGGGATCATGAACCGGACGCTGGCGGAATCGGTCAACGCTTTGCGCCTCTTTACCGCCTACTTCGGTCCACTCCCGTTCCAGAACATTGCCGTGACGCAGCAGCCGGCCGGCAATTTCGGACAAAGCTGGCCGGGCCTGATCTTCATGCCGTACACGTCGTTCCTGGATGACACCATACGCCACCAGCTGCACATGGACGAGGGCCGCTCGCGCCAGTTCTTCCAGGAAGTGGGCTCGCACGAAATCTCGCATCAATGGTGGGGACACCTCGTTAGTTGGCACGATTACCACGATCAATGGCTCTCTGAAGGATTCGCCCAGTTTTCCGCGGGACTCTACGTGCACCGCGCCCAGGGCGAGAAGAAGTTCCGAACCTTCCTCGAAGCCGACCGCGACTTCATTCTCAGCACCGCGCCCGGCGCCACCGAACGCGCCAACGACGCCGGTCCCATCTACCTGGGCAGGCGCCTCGCCTGGGAGAGGAACCCGGGCGGGTATCGGCTGGTTTATGCCAAGGGCGCTTTCGTCCTGCACATGCTGCGCATGATGATGTACGACAACACGCGCGACGACGACAGCCGTTTCATCGCGATGATGCGCGATTTTGTGAAGACCTATTCCGGCAAGGGAGCTTCGACCGCCGATTTCAAAGCGATCTGCGACAAGCACTTCGGTCAGGACATGGGCTGGTTTTTCGACCAGTGGGTTTACGGCACGAACATCCCCAAGATCAGCATCGAATATAGCGTTGTGGACAGCCCGGACGGAGCCGTGTTGAAACTCGACGCCACTCAACGCGGAGTGCCGGATGGCTTCCGTTCCGTCCTGCCGGTAGTCCTGCACAACAAGAACGGAGTTTTGTCCGGCAAGTTGACACTCGACAAGCCCACCGCTCACTCCGAGTTAAAACTGAAAGAGAAGCCCGACAGCGTGGATTTCAACGCCCTGTACGGACTCCTGTGTGAGCTGGACGTGAAGAAGCGGTAGGGAGTACATTGTCGCCGCGCGCCGGACCACATCTGCGCTTCAGGTGTACGCGTCCAGTTGACGAAAGGCGGACATACGCTCCCGGCGCCGGAGCGTTCCCGATACAGCACTAAGACATCACGGGAGTAATCCACGAACGCCGTGCCTGTCGGCTTCCTCCGAGTGGCCGACGATGGGGCCAAGGTCGTAAGCGCTACGGCGTTAGGGCGCGGGGATTGCTTTCAGCGGAGTAGGCTAGGCCCTAGCGGACGCGCCGGGGAAGGAGGAGGACCAGAACGGCGGACAAGATAAGCGCCACGCCGGCGACAGCAAGGCCTCCGTAGATTCCCGTGCTCCCCTTAGCGATGGCTCCGATGAGTGATGGACCGACAAAACCACCGAGATTCCCGACCGAGTTGATCAGAGCGATGCCGGCCGCGGCTGAAAATCCCGCGAGGAACTTACTTGGTATCGAGAAAAACGGCCCGAAGAAGCTGTAGATTCCCATAGCAACAAATGACCAAAGCACGATGGACAGTGTTTGGGAATTCGTCTCGCCCAGCAAGAGCAGGGCAATTCCGGCCACGGCGATCGGGATAGCGCTGTGGTATCTCCGTTCCAATCTTCGGTCGGAACTGCGGGATACGAGAACCATCGCCGCCAACCCGGCCAGGTGGGGAACCATAACGAGGACGCCCACCACCGTGTTAGAGAAGCCGTTCGAAAGCGC